>JBJKQC010000016.1:0-3886 GCA_046705745.1 Dehalococcoidia bacterium | reverse complement strand
AACGCCGCCTTGGAAGCCATCGCCGTCGCCCTGGAACGTGAGCAGTCCGCTGTCCTCGAAGCCAACGCCTTGGACATGGAGGCGGGCCGCAGCGCCGGGCTAAGCGATGCCTTCCTAGCCCGGCTCGAGCTCACCCCCAAGGCGTTGCGCTACGTGGTCGACGGTGTCCGGAACGTAGCTTCTTTGCCCGACCCCATAGGAGAAAGCTTCGATGGACGCCCGCTTCCCAATGGAATGCGCGTAGAGCGGCGCCGCGTCCCCCTGGGCGTCATCGGCACCGTCTTCGAGGCACGCCCGGAAGTGCCGGTGGACATCTCTTCCCTCTGCATTAAGTCCGGAAACGCCGTGGTCTTGCGGGGCGGCAAAGAGGCGAACAATACGAACAAAGCCTTGGGCAGGCTGATTAGGGAGACGCTTGCGACAACCGACGTGCCCCCCGACTCAGTCCAGATGATCGAAAGCACCGACCGAGCGGTGGTAGACGAGATGATCAGGCTCAACGACTTCATAGACCTGATCATCCCGCGCGGGGGCGAGGGCCTGATTCGCTTCATCCAACAAAACGCTACGGTCCCGGCCATCACAGGCGGCATCGGGGTTGTCCATACGTATGTGGACGCCACGGCGGATATCGAGAAGGCGGCTGAGATCGTGTTCAACGCGAAGGTGCAGGCACCGGCCAAGTGCAACGCGTTAGACACGCTGTTGGTGCATGCTGCGGCCGCCCCTCACGTACTCCCGGCCATCGCTTCGCGACTAACGACCGCCGGCGTGGAGCTGCGCTGCGACCAGCGAGCGCTATCTCTGCTGGGCCCCTTGGACAAGCAGTACGTGCGGGCCGCCTCCCCGCGGGACTTCGGCCAAGAGTTTCTCTCCCTAGTCCTCTCGGTCCGGGTCGTCGACTCGCTGGAAGAGGCCATTGATCATATCGAATCGTATGGTTCCGGCCACTCCGAGGCCATCGTGACGGAAGACTACACGGCGGCCACGCGGTTTGTTGATGAAGTGGATGCGGCCGTGGTCTTGGTCAACGCCAGCACCCGCTTCAACGACGGCGGACAGCTAGGCCTGGGGGCGGAAGTCGCCATCAGCACCAACAAATTGCACGCTCGGGGGCCCATGGGACTCCGTGAGCTGACCACCTATAAATGGGTGGCGTTGGGCAATGGGCAGGTCCGGCAGTGAGATTGGACTGAAAAGGGGTAACCGAGATGCTTCGATTCGAGCGAGAGTGCCGCACGCCTTACTCAGAGGTCTATACCATTCTGGATGACGACGAGCCACAGGGCCGGTTCGACGTGCACTTCGCCGGCAATCTGGTCCATGCCACGCTTTGCGTGTCGGAGCGTTACACGCAGGAAGAGATTCAGGACCTCATCGAGGACTTGGATGATGAGCTGCTCGATGCCGTCGGCTTGGCTCGCGAGGACTTCATCGTGCACGTGCACCAGGGCCGCGAGGTAGGGGTCTTCTCCAACAGCGAGTACAGCGAAGACGAGCAGAACCCCGCCGAGAACAATTAGCGCTCCCGCCGGTTGACCCCTTACCCGAGAAGCTTCTCGCCTGCCACGTTGGCTTGCGTGAGGGAGACAAGAGCCGCCCACTTTTGGTCCGGTGGCGATCGCTTACGCCACGGGAGAGCGGCCGTTCAGCCCTTGGCGCCCTTGCGCGAACAGTCGAAAAGCCCCGCCTCATACCTTATCGTGTTGGAAATTGACAGCGCCCATCACGGCTGTGTATCCTTCCGCGCACTTTAACGTGCGTTCGGAGTTAAATAAGGTGCACTCGGGACACCCCCAAGCGCCGTCCGGGTGCCAGCCTATCTTTCCGCGGCGAGTGCAAACTGGTCTCGATTTCCACGCCGAATAGCTTGAATTGAAACGCCCTGCCGCAGAGGCGCAAAAGCTCCCACGTGCAATCTTGGCTTGCTCCCGGCCTGGACCGGACATCGTTGAGGGCTGGGTGAACGGACTCCAATATTGCCTGGACGCAGTGCTGAAAAAGCCCGGCCTGCGTGCATGATGAACGCCGTCGTGAACTCTGAAGCAGCGTGGCCTTGCTGGGCCTGACGACCCAAAGTAGGCCTGCACTGAGAGGTCTTGTCCAGGGTAATTCGCAGGAGGTACCAAATGAGAAGTATTCGCAATCGTCTCGTTCTCGGGGCCGCGGCTCTCGCCCTCGGCCTGGTCCTGGCCGCTTGTGGAGGCGGTGGGCAATCGCCCACTCCAACGCCTACCGCGACGCCATCGTCTGGCGGGCAAACGCCAACGGCACAAGCCACGGGGACATCCCAGGCGAGTGACTGGCAGGCCCAATGGAACGACACTCTGGCCAAGGCCAAGTCGGAAGGCACCGTCATCATCGTCACGCACACGTCCAAGTACTATCAGCAAGTAGTCAACGACTTCCAGAAGGCGTATCCGGACATCAAGGTCCAGCAGGTCGCGGACAGGCCGAGTGACTACGCCACGAAAGTCATTACGGAGCACCAAAACGGCGTCTTCTCGACCGACGTCTGGCTCTCACCAACCAGCAACATGCAGACGCTCGCACTGCCCGCCGGCGTGTTCCAGCCCACGGCGCCCTTCCTCATCGAACCCAGTGTGACGGACCCGTCGAATTGGGCAGCCGGAAAGATTACCTACACGGACCCAACGCAACAGGACATCGCGGTGTACGAAGGTCCGGTACAGTCATCCATCTACGTAAACCGCGACAAGGTTGCCCAAAGCGTGTTCAACAGCCCAGCCGACCTCCTAAATCCCGCGCTCAAGGGCCAGATCGGGATCCGGACTCCCACTGCTCCTCATGCGGGTAGCTTGACGCTCGCTGGCCTTCTGCACAAGCGCGGTGTGGACTTCGTGAAGCAGTTGCTCACCACGCAGCAACCGCAGTTCATCGACAATGCGGTCATCCTGACGCAGCAGCTCATCCAGGGGGCCATCCCCGTCGTCATGGGTCAGGACGCCTCAACCATCAGCACTTGCACGACCGCGGGCGGGTGCACCAACTTGCAAGTGGTGGACAGCGACCCCTACTTCCTTGCCAACGGGGTTGGAGTCCTTGCCCACGCCCCGCATCCAGCTGCGGCTGCCGTCTTCGTGAATTGGTTCCTCAGCCAAGCCGGTCAGCAGTCCTGGGTTAACGCGGTGGTGGCCAACACGTCGAGCACGGATAGCTCCCGCTGTAACGCCCAAAGCGCCCGCGTTGACGTGCAGCCAGACCCCGCGGTCTCTGCGCTGCACTGCCTCACCGATTGGACCAAGCTCGACCAATACAGCGATCAGGGCATGGCATCCGGCAGCGCCGAGATGGACCAGGTCATCAACCTGTACAAGTCCATCAGCGGCGGCTAATAGCGTCGCCGCCCCTGGAGATGGGCTTAGTCACCTCCAGGGGCGGCTTTATAGCGTAGAGAATCTCTCGTTATCGGGGGGAAACAGTCCCGACGCCACGCCAGACGGGAGTCTGAACAATGGCGGAAAACACCGGCCAGGTCACCGTCCGACATGGACGCCCCCCGTTACGGCCCGAGCTGACGACGCTGCTTAGCACGTTGCTGCTGCTGATCATTGGCTTCATGGTCCTCTACCCGCTCTTCATGCTTATCTTCAAGAGTTTTCAGGTCGGGACCTTTGGCCAAGCCACCACCATAGGAATAGAAAATTGGACAAACGCCTTTACCCAGCCTCGCCTGCTCCGGGCCCTGGCGAACACCTTCGCTCTGGCGGCTACCCGCCAGGCTATCGCCTTCGTCCTCGGCCTCGGGATCGCGTGGCTGTTGGCCCGAACGAACATCCCGTTCCGAAGCTGGCTGGAGTTCGGCTTCTGGGTAGCGTTGCTGCTGCCGGCGCTGCCCACCCTCATGGGCTGGATACTGCTGCTT
>JBJKQC010000015.1:0-5723 GCA_046705745.1 Dehalococcoidia bacterium | reverse complement strand
CTTGGCTAGTAGGTCGCTGACACCCTTTCTCTGCAGTAGGCGCTGGCGTGAGAGCACCATGCGCATGTTGCGTACAGGGTTTTGCGTAAAATCAGGGCGCCCCGTCGCGGGGTCTACCAGAACGTTTTCCAACGTCTGTTGTGGGTTAGGCGCATCGGGAGTCCCCCGCACGACGTCGTAGGTAATAGGGTCCTCTTCTCGGTTCAAGCCAAAGGGCACTGCGTAGAAGCTGTTCTCGGTCCCGTCTATCCCATGGGAGAGGCGCAGCCGGTGCCCCTCGCGGGTGGTCTCCAATGGTTGCGGCAGCGGCTGAATGAGCACGATGTCGTCATTCATGGGATAGACCCCTTCCTCGGAGTCCGAAGGCAGACGCAGCACTTTGGCAAGCTCACTGTTCAGAAATTCGATCATAATGGTGAGTGTGCTCTTGCCGTGGAGAGAGGGTCCGGCGGTCACCATGGCGACGTTCTGCATGCGGCCGCTGAGCGAGCGCACGCGCGCCATGCTCAACGCTCCCTGAAGGGCCAGACCATTCGCTTCCTTTACCTTCCACATGGCGATGCTCAACGGACCCATTTTGTGCTCGCCTGCATAGTCGAAACCCAAATGCAGCGAAAGCCCCAGGGTGGGCGCCTTGAACACCAACTGGTTGATACCCGCGTCCAGCGCCCGCTGCTTCAAGCTCTCTGGCAGCTCTAGGTCTTGCAGCCAGTCCGGCACCGACAGCTCGACGATGCTCGGAGCTTCGGCTGCTTGTGCCTTTGGCATGTCGAAGGTGAGCTGGCGCCAAAGGTAGGGCACTTGGAGGTAGTGCGTGCCCACCAGGAGTTGGCGGGCGTGGAAGGAGCGGCCCGGGGCATCGCAGACCAGCCTGTCGGACTGCACCACGGTATCGCCCGCCGCGAAGGCTTGTTCGAGGCGTTTGGTGATGTAGGGGATGATCTCCGCAAAGAGCGCCTGGTTCTCGGCACTAAAGGCGATGGCGTCCCGGTTGGCGGGGAAATCTTCGATGAAATATTGGGTCAAATCCGGCCGCCGCGCCACGCCGAGCTGGCTGTATAAGGCGACGCCCCCTGTGTCCAGGCGGCACACGGCATCGGGGCCGGCCCGCCGGGCGGCCTTGCCCTCCGCGTTGGCCCGCGCTCCGTCTTCTTTGATCTGCTCCCATTCGTCCAGGTAGTGCTGCTGTTCCTGCCGCGGCAAATCCTGGAGAATACGCATGTGCTCGCGCAGCCAGTCATTTGACGGATTGAAGAACGTGCTGTCCGGCCGGTGGCCCTTGTGGGCAACGGCGACCAGGTCCGTTAAGGCCCGCTTGAAGCTGGGGTTGACGGGTGGGCCGGCCAGGAGAGATGCGTGTGCTTGGCTGGCCAGGGTTGTCTGCGATTGCTGCTTACTCGTCACGTGCTCCTACTCCTCGGTCGAGAGTGTGCTTCGCCTCGGGAGAATATAGTGCGCCATTGTTGGACTTCAGCGGCCGCACGTCAAAGGTGTCCGACAGCTCACCTACAGCGCCCATGAATCTACGTTAACCTATATCAGATTTGACCAACGTCTTCACTCTCCCCACCACGCAGCCGCTGGACCTGCCGAGCACCTTGGCCAGCGGACAGTGCTTTCGCTGGCGCCCCGGCCCGGCGGGGGCTTGGGTCGGCGTCCTCGGCTGCAACATCGTGCGCTTGAGGATGACGCCACAAGGGCTGGCCATCGAAAGTGCGCCGACGCTGCCCGCCGATCTAGCTGAGCGCATCGCAGCCTACCTGCGCCTGGACGACGATTTGCCCGCCATCCAGACGCGGCTCAGCGCTGATAGCCACGTCGCTATGGGCATCGGGCACTACCCGGGCCTGCGGCTGCTCCGGCAGGACCCCTGGGAGGCCCTGGCAGGTTTCATCCTATCGTCCACGTCAAACATCCCGCGCATCTCACGCACCATGGAGGCCATCGCGGCAAGATATGGCTCTCCCGTTTCCCTGGACGGCATCACGCGCCACACCTTCCCGCCGCGGGAGGCCCTGGCCGAGGCGGGGGAGCTGCGGCTGCGGGAGCTCGGCTGCGGGTTTAGGGCGCCGTACCTAGCCGGGGCTGCGATGGCCGTGGCGACAGGCAGCTTGCCGCTGTGGAAGCTCCGAGGGGCGTCGTACGCTGAAGCGCTGACGGCGCTGACATCCCTGCACGGCGTTGGCGACAAGGTGGCGGACTGCGTCATGCTGTTCTCGCTCGATCGCATGGAGGCCTTTCCCGCCGACCGCTGGGTGCGCCGGGCAGTGGCGGAATGGTATGGGCTGGGACGAAACCTCAACTACCAAGGCGTGCGGGAATGGGCTTGGGAGCGGTTCGGGGCGGACGCCGGCTACGCGAACCAGCTCCTCTTCTGGGACCGCCGTCAGATGAAGGCTAACCCCGCGCATCACGTCGGCGCCTAGCTCGTCGCCGCTTCGGCGTGCTCCCGGCGGTCCGGCGAAGTATTGCTAGCATAGCCCAGATGATGAACGCGACTATGCCCCCGAACAGAAAGATCACCGGAAAGATCATTCCTGCCTCCCAAACCAATCATCCTTGGGAATATTCGGAAGCGCGTCGTCAAAATGACGATGCGTGGCATCGGCGGATTGCTGGGGAGCCTTGTGGGCGCGCTGGCCCGCTCGGAGCTTGTCCCATCGGTCGCTGGGCTCTATAGTTTGCGTCGTCCCGAAGGGGAGTAACTGGCGGCCTTTGTCAGGCTGACCGAAAGCCGTTCGAGAGACCATTCGACAGGATCAGGGCGGACGGTTTTTGGCTAGGGACGAGGGGCCGCAGGCCGGGATCAACATGCTGGGATAACCCTGGTCCCGCCCGCTCACACTCGCTTTCTCGCAAGAGCGCAGCCAGACCTTCGGCCTTCTCTCGCGTCATGAGCGTGAGGGCAGGGCCGGGGTCTTTTTTCATTTGGCCTCGGCGGCTTACAACCGCTCAGGAGGCCGTCCAATGTTCCTCTTCTGGCGGGCCCTCTTCTTCGTCGCCCTGGCGGAGATGGGCGACAAGACCCAGCTAGTGACCTTGGCCTTTGCTACGCGGTTCCGTGCCCGCATCGTGCTCGTGGCCATCTTCGTTGCCACGCTGGCGGTCCACCTCTTCTCGGTGGCCCTGGGCGAAACCATCGGTAGCCTGTTCCCGGAGCAGTGGATCGCCGCGGGCGCGGGGGTGGCGTTCCTCGGATTCGGGATATGGACCCTGCGCGGGGACACGTTCGAGGAGGAGGGCATTGGTAAGCCAAGCCGTTTCGGCCCCTTCCTCACGGTTGCCATCACTTTTTTCATTGCCGAGCTGGGGGACAAGACCATGCTGACGACCGTTATCCTGGCCAGCCGCAGTCATAGCTTCGTGCCGGTCTGGATTGGCTCGACCGTGGGCATGGTGATTGCGGATGGTCTTGCCGTGGCGTTGGGCGTTTACGTGGGGCGCCAGCTGCCGGAGCGGCCGGTGAAGGTGGCCGCCGCGGCGGTCTTCATCGTGACCGGGCTCGTCACGCTCTGGTCGGCCCTTTCCTGAAGGCTGCGCAGAATGCGGCGTGATGGCTTCGGGCAATCGGCTTGGAGAATGCGAAACATGCGCAAACCCGCTGGTATGTACATTATTAACCGCATGGTGTATACAATGCCGAAATCGCGGCGGTTGGGCACTAGGCCCAACAGGCTAGGCATGGCTAGGGGCGGCTCCGAGACGAAAGGGGGCCGCCTTTCCGCGATTGTTTTGCCCATGCATCCGCAGGTCCGTCGCCCACACCCCAAGGCCAGCGCTGACGGTTCGAAGCGCAGGGCCTGCGGCGTGCTGGAAAGCTGGATCCCATTCAGTAAGGAGGACTGTTTGATGAGACATGGATACCGTAGGGCCGAAGACGGTAAGTCCCCAAACCGGCGTGACGCGCGGTTGTTGCTCGTAGCGCCCGTCGTCTTCGCGCTCTCGCTGTTGCTGGCGGCGTGCGGAGGCAGCGCCGCCACGCCGACTCCTACGGCCACCGCGGCGGCATCGACGCCCACGGCCACCACGCCAGGCGGGTCCACCCCGACCGGGCAGACTCCCACCTCGACCACCTCCTTCCAACAGCAGTGGCAGGACTTGATCGCCGCTGCCCAGAAGGAAGGCGAAGTCGACATCGTTGCGGGTGGCGTGGCTTCACGCACCTATACTCCAGTTGTCGATGCCTTCAGCAAGGAGTTCGGCATCAAGGTCAACTTCTCTACGGGCAGCTCCAGCGCGCAATCTAGCCGGATCATGGCGGAGCGGCAGAAGGGCGTCTACAGCGTGGACATCGCCATGACCGGCGCCAACACCTCGGCCAACGTTTACATCCCTGGCGGCGCCTTAGACCCGGTGGCCAGCTGGCTGATCGCGCCGGACGTCGTGGACCAGAGCGACTGGTTCCAGGGCCACTGGTGGTGGGGAGACGCACAGCAGAAGTACAACTTCATCTACTCCGCCAACGTCCAGAACCCGCCCCTGAACATCGAAATCAACACCAACAAGGTGAATGCGGCCGACATCACGTCCGTCTATGACTTTCTGGGTTCCCAATACGTTGGCAAATTAGGGGCGCTGCCGCCGGACAACGGTGGCGCTCAGGAGCAGTACTTCGAGGCGTACGTCGATCCGGACCTTGGTCCGAGCTTCGTCCAGAAGTACATTCAGGACATGAAGGTCTTCTACAGCACCGACTACCGGCAGATTGAAAACCAGCTCGCCAACGGTAGCATCTACGCGGCCATCTTCGCGGGTGCCGTGAACCAGGACGTGCAGACCATGCAGTCGCAGGGCCTGCCGGTGGAGTTGCTCCAAAAGCAGGTCAAGGAGCGTGGCATGCTGGTGTCGTCCGGCTCCGCCAGCAACATCGGCATATTCAACCACCCGGCTCACCCCAACGCCGCCAAGCTGTTCATCAACTGGTGGCTGTCCAAGGCGGGCCAGACGGCCATGCAGGAGCTAAGCTCAGTCGCACCTTATGTGAGCCTGCGTGAGGACGGCATTCCGTCCGGAAAGACGCTGCCGTCGACGCGGCGCCAGCCTGGTCAGCAGTACCTGTACATCGACGCGGACCCCAAGTATCTCGCGCAGCGGGACACTGCAAAGAACCAGACCATTGCGTGGTACAACGCCGCCACTGGCCAATAGCCGGCTCGACCGCGCGATGACGCGGTGAGCCGATCATCGGCGAGGGTGATTGTCTATAGGAAGAAGCCCGGCACCAGACGGTGCCGGGCTTCTTTGCTCTTGACGGGGCAGGGCAATGGGGACTCATATGCCGTGTCAGTCCGTTTTTGGAGACCATGAATTGGTGTCATTTCGAGCGGAACGAGGAATGACTTTCGATCGCTTGGCCGCAAGATTGCTCGCCAGCCGGAGCATACCTGGGCCCTTGCCGTGAATACCTGAGTGGCATGCCCCCACATTTTCACAGCCGTCCGCGTGCTGATTGAATCCCTTGAAGCACCGTATGCGTATTTCAGCTAGCTCGGGTGGCCGGCTTTGTTTCGTTTCCGATCGAGGCCAGACTCACGAGCTAACGCTGGAAGGGGTGGCTTATGCGCTGATCGGACAAAGTAAAGCAAGGAGGACTGACCGATGCATGACATGAGGGTTAGAGATCAGGATGGTCGCGCGCGAAGGCGGCGAGACCTCCGCATCCTGCTGGCGGGGCCCGCCATCTTTGCGCTGACTCTGTTGCTGGCGGCGTGCGGAGGCAGTGC
>JBJKQC010000014.1:0-8149 GCA_046705745.1 Dehalococcoidia bacterium | reverse complement strand
CTCCTTTCTAAGTACGTCTGTACTTATTTAATTTATAGTGCACACTAACATGTTAGGTTGCACTAAGCAATACCCCGGCAGCGCAGACACATATCCGCCAGTGTCCGCACGAGGAGCGTCCATCGCGTAGGCTGGTCTGCATCCGCTGAAGATGGATTACCGGGCCCCGGAACGCCCACGCTTCGCCGGTGTGATCGCCGCGGAGCCCATTTCCTGACGTTTCCTGGCCCTGTGCGTTTGCCTAGGTGATGGGATGGGTTAGCCAGGGGTGGGCGCAGTGAATCGAAGGCATCCCAAGATGAAAGACGGGTGGCAAGAGCGCCGTAAGTACGTCGGTCGAGCCGGGGACGAATGCTATACTTGCGCGGACCAGCCTTACTCGAAGCACCCCCGCAGGAGCACGCCGGCGTGGCCGCTAAGGGCCAGGACCACAGCGAGTCCGGCGGCCACGCACTCGCCGGGCTCTACGAGCAGTATTACGACCGGGTCCTCCGGTACGTTGCCTCACGCGTCAGCAACCGCGACGCCGCGGAAGACCTCGCGGGCGATGTATTCGTCCGGGCCGTGGAGTCCTTTGGCTCCTTCAAGGACAAAGGGGTCCCGGTGCAGGCCTGGCTCTTTCGCATCGCTCACAACATCGTCATCGATCACTACCGCCGCAGCGCGCACCGTCGCAGCTCACCTATCGACGAAGCGATGGACGTTGCCAGTGGTTCGGACCCCCAGGCGGAGGTCGAGCACCGTCTCACCATGGAGCGGGTCAACGCGATGATGGAGCGATTGAGCCCCGCACAGCAGGAAGTGATAGCGCTCCGGTTCATGGGCGGCCTCTCCGCCGAGGAGGCGGGGCAGGTGATGGGAAGAACGAGCGGG
Source organism: Dehalococcoidia bacterium (assembly GCA_046705745.1). Taxonomy (GTDB): domain Bacteria; phylum Chloroflexota; class Dehalococcoidia; order Lucifugimonadales; family Australimonadaceae; genus JBJKQC01. The sequence goes on along the minus strand of JBJKQC010000014.1, from coordinate 7,276 downwards.
GCCATACGCGAGCTCCAACGCACGGCGCTCAAATCGCTCCGTTCCTTGCTTGGCCCCGAGATGACAGGGCTCGGCATGGCGGGTCGGGAAGGTGGTGGCGGATGATGCAAGACCGCCGGCCTTTCGCCGACATACTGGACGAATGTCTCGACCGGGTTCTCTTCATGGGGGAGGACGCGGAGACCTGCCTGGCAGATTACCCAGACCACATTTCCGAGCTGCGCGAGTCGCTCATGACCGCGGGCGCGCTTCGTGGCGCCGCCACAGCCCTTCAGCCAAGCACGGCGGGGAGACGCGCGTCTCGCCAGCGGTTCCTGGAGGCGCTGGACAAGCGAAGGAACGCGCGCCCCTGGTGGCGTCCGTCGTGGGCGGGCGTGCTCGTGGGCACATGGCCTCGACTGGCCGCCACAGTGGGGGTGTTTGTGGCAGTGCTTGCCGGCACTGGTACCGGCACTGCGTTCGCTTCTCAGTCCGCGATCCCCGGCGACGCGCTTTACCCAGTCAAGCAAGTGGTGGAGCAAACGGAGCTTGCGCTAGCGTCCGGCAATCAGGCGGTGCAAGTCCGTACGGACCTATTGAACACACGGGTCCAAGAGCTTGCCGCCGTCACGCAACTGCACCGTGACCAGTTCGTGCCAGGCCTGGTGCAGCAGATCAGCGCGGAAAGCGACCAAATCAATCAGATGACGGCGGAGCCTGTAACGCAGGCCATCGAACACATCAGCTCTGGGAATGGCGGTGGCGGTGGGCCAGCGAAAGGCGGCGGCGCGGGCCCCAAGGACGTCACACAGGTGTCGGTCTCATCGGTGCTGGCCCTCAACGCGCAATTGGACCGGTTAAAGGAACGCATTGCCAGCATGCAGGGGAAGGCGAAGAACCCGCATGTGCAACAGGCGTTGAGTCAGGCGCTGGCGCACCTGGAGGAGAACCAGAAGAGCCTGAATGCCGTGCTGGACAGGGCAGACAGTCTGCTACAGCAGACATCCGGCCAGGGCAACGGAACCCAGAGTAGCGGGGCCATTGCCGGTGGAACGCCGTCGGCTCTCGGAACGGGCTCTGGGACCACCGGAACGGCGACTCCCGCGCCCAGCGCTTCCCCCTCCAGTGGCCCCCCGAAGACCAGCGACGGCAACAGCGGGCAGGGTAACTCCAGCCAGCCCGCGACGGAGCGCATCGTAGGGCGGATTGAGGGCGTGGTCATCTCCGCTGATAGAGGTGGGGCGCAGGTGGATATCCAACTGCGGCTAGATGACGGCAGCGTGCGCGATATACATGTGAACTCGAGCTCGCAAGCGCACGTGGGCCAGGGGCGTGCGGCGAAGCTAGCCGACTATGCGTTGGGCGCGCGCGTGGAGGCGTTGGTGACGCGAAAGGGTGGCGCCGTACGCGCGCTGCATATTCTGACGCCAGGGCAAGGGGCCAGCGATGGCCATTCAGACACATCGGGCGGGCCTACTTCCTCGGGGACACCGACGCAGGCGCGTGGCGTCCCCGGTTCTTCGGGACCGCCTTCGGAACATGCGCAAGTAACGCCTACCATTGAACGAGGCAAAGGCCAAAGACAGGGTTAGGCTGAGAGACTCTGAAGCATGATCCCCGGCCGTCCAGAGTGGACGGTCTTTCACGTTTCGCCCCCGATGCCCGTCGCAATGTCCAGCTTGGACGGCTCCGTGCCTGTTTGAGCAGCGATCATGGCCCTACGTGTGGTGCGGGCTTCATCGAGAGCTAGTCATTGCAGCCGCGCTTCGGGGGAATGGGCCTTGGCCATTTGGCCCTGGGGCGATGACCTGCTGTACAAAGGTATGCTGCCCAGGCACACCTCCGCTGGTCGTGCGAACGATCCTCAAGACCTAGAGTGAGAGGGAAACACCCACTCACTTTTGCCCTTTTGGCATTCAGGTTGATGATCGTGGCGCACCGGACGTCGGTGAAAATCCTCTCACTCGTGCTTCTGTCGCTTGTCTTCGCAACCATCTTCGCCGGCTGCGTAGGGAGCCCGCCAGTCCAAGCAGCCGGGCCCAGCAATGTTAGGCAGTCCCTGCCCACAGCCACTCCAACCCCTTCCCCGACTCCTTCTTCAACGTCCACGCAAGCCACCGGACCGACGATGCCCAAGGTGGACGTGGAATACGCGGTGTTCTCGACCGTCTCGGCATGCGCTGATGGTCTTGCGGCAGGCGGCAAGTCGATCAGGACGGCGCTCGACTCTTCCTATGAGGCGTCCACGCGCACATGGACTGTGGATGCCTTCACCAGCGACGGCAACGTGACCCTCGGGATCTGGAGCGTGGAGGACCGAAGCACGCTGCCTGTCACGCCGCTGGACTCTATCGCGCAAAAGATAAGCAGCGGCAAGTGGGTGTGCTCTTACCCACCGATTCTCCTGGATGGTGAGGCGACTCCGCCGCAGTTCCTCTCGCCGTCTCAGGTGCCGCCGGGACAGCAACCCTCAAGCCTCATCGGCACCGCGAATCTGGCGGAGATGCGCGTGTGGGCCACGGTGTACAGTTGCTATCAGGACTTTCCGGCCCTCAGCGATTTCACTGCAATGCAAGACGTAGGCGGCAAGTGGCTGGTGGAGGGCCACACGTCGACAACGTCGTACGGCATATGGCAAGTGGATGCTCAGACGGGGGCGGTTTCCCCGTTCGACGACCGTGCCAAGCAGGTGAGCTCGACCTGCAACAGCAGTGGTGCCCCCGTTGCGTTAACTGCTCAGCAGGCATCGGTCCGCGTATGGGTGGCCACTGCGGACTGCTTTGCTCCTTCGCGCCCACCCCTCAGCGTGTTCACGGCCACCCAGGAAACACCTGATCGCTGGGTGGTTGAAGGCCGCCAGACGAGCGGCTCCGGCGGTGGTACGCTTTACGGTCTTTGGCTTGTGGAGGCAAACACTGGCCAAATCCAAGCGCTGGACAACTACGCACAAACCATCATGGGCAAGTCCTGCTTCCAGGGGAACCAGTAAGCGGGACGTACTAGAACGCTAGCACCGCCAGCACGCAAACGACGGCGGTCACGAGCAGGGCAGCGGTGGTCAGCGCCCCGCTGCCGATGGTGATTGGGCCCAGGTAAAGTAACAGGAAGCTCAAGCCAATGCCTGCGAGCGTGACGTGCCGCAGGCGTTTCCTTGTCTGGGCTGAAAGCATGGGTTCCTTCTTCCCGTGTCCTTCCTAGCGTGTGAAATGCGGCAAGAACAGGATAAGCACCAGGGCCTGGATTCCAACGATGGCTACGAGGCCCACGACGTACGGTATGACCTTTCGGAATATCTCGTTCTCTTGGCTGGACAAGCCAACGATAGCTGCGCCCACAAGCACCTTGGCGGGAGCCATGGAACTGCCGAGGGATGCGCCGAGCGACTGAATGCCGGCGATAGTGACGGACCCGATTCCGAGCGCATGGGCCGTCTCTACCTGAAGCGCGCCGAACATGACATTAGAGTTGGTGTTGCTGCCCGTCATGAAGGACCCCAGCAGTCCAATGAAAGGTGAGACGAATGGAAAGAGAGGGCCGGACGCGGTCGCCACGCCCTGCGCCAGCAGCGCCGTCATGCCGGTGTCTGCCATGACAATGGCCATCATCACCATCGTAGCAACCCCGGCCGTGGTGCTGGTGCACTGGCCGTAGGTCAATTTCAAGGACTCCCACGCCACGCCTTTGCGCCACCGGCCTGCGATCACGAAACCCAAGGCGCTGATCAACACGGACAGGATGACCAGCGGCGCCGGGTGATTGATCAGACTAATAGCGGCATATGCGTGTTCCGGCGCTACCTGAAAGCCTTGAGAAGTGGTGGAACCCGGGAAGTCCAGCCCCAGACGCCAGTGTTTTCCTAGCTCCTTCATGGCGGGGAGCTGGGAAAGGATGCTGAAGGTAATCAGTAGCAGATAGGGCAGGGCGGCAAGCCAGAAGGGCACCCGAGCCTTCTGATCTACCTCGACAGCAGCGTCGGAGGCTGCTCCGGCCGGGGCCTGGAGCGGCTGCCGTCCCTTGATGAGCAGCGGCGTCCGCGCCAGCAATGGGATGGCGACCAGCGCCGCAAGCGCGGGAACAGAGGAGGCAATTTGTGGAGCGCCCACCCAGGCCATGGTGTACTGGAGCACGGCCATGAGGGTCCCTACGATGAGCACCAGGAAGAAGCTCCGGCGCACGGCGTTCAGGCCGCCTTGGATGTGGGCGACGAGCAGCCCGCTGAGGACGATGGAGGGTCCGAACAGGAACGCCATGTGCGGGCCGATAATGCTCCCGTTGATCCCTGAAACGAGCTGAATGGTGTAGTAGGAGGAGCCCATGGACCCAAAGGTGACCGCCCAACCATGGCCGATGAGCGTCATCGCGGCCGCTTGAACGGGCGGGAACCCCAGCATGATGAGCAGCGGGGCAGCTACGGCGACCGGCACGCCAAACCCCGTGATCCCCTGGATGAAGCTGGCGAAGCCCCAAGCGATCAGCAGCGCCTGCGCCAGTCTGTCGTCTACTAGTCGTGACATCGTGCGTCCTATCGCATCGATGCCTTTGAGGCGGTCCACCATGTTGAACATGAACACCGAAGTCCACACGATGGACAGGACGAATAGGGCAAGGGCAAGGCCCTTGGCGCTGGCGACGGCTACTTGGTCTGCGGAGGCCCCGAAGACGGTGAATGCAAGGACGGTGGCCACCAGCCAGGCCACACCTCCGGACCGAGGCGCACTCCACCTCAGCTTGAGGATGGTGGCGATGAGCAGAACGATGGGGAGCGCGGAGAGGAACCAATTGACAACGGTGGCGTTGGGGCCATTCATGCGCAATTCCCGTGGCAGGATGCGTGGCAACGCGCGCCGGCACTGCCGCCGCACAATTAACTGAGGATATCGCGATGGCCCGTGCGCCGCAATGTGGGCAACGGCTCAGCCCGTTCCCCAGCCTCCGGCCGCAATCGTCGGATTCCGAGGGTCTGGACCATCACCACTCTCGCAAACGGCTGGGTCGTTTCCACAACATTTGTTTCATCTATTGGTAGAATACGCAGACTATCCCGCTGCGTGATGGCCCGACCTATGTCTCTCTCCTTCCTCGAGCGTCTCACCCGTGGCCCCCTGCTCTGTGACGGGGCCATGGGCACCGAGCTATACGATCGCGGCGTTCGGACGCGAGAACCGCTGGAGCTCGCGAGCCTCACTTACCCGGAAGTGGTCCGCGGCATCCACCTGGACTACCTTCGATCAGGGGCGGAGCTCATCGAGACGAATACGTTCGGGGCGAATGCGGTGAAATTGGCCTCGGCGGGACTGGAAGACCAAGGGGAGGAGATAAACCGCGCCGCCGCCGCCCTTGCCCAGGAGGCGCGGAGGCTGTTGGGACAGACGGTCTGGATCGCTGGCGCAATGGGACCGCTGGGCCGGGAGGGTGAATGGTTCGGCGCCCTGGATTCGGCGACCGGCCACAACGCCTTTGCTCAGCAGGCCGCCGCCCTGGCCGATGCCGGAGTAGACCTTTTCATTCTAGAGACGTTTCCGTCCTTGGCGGAGCTGAAGCTGGCCGTAAACGCAGTCAGGTCCGTATCCGGGCTCCCCATTGTTGCACAGCTGACTTTTACCGAGGAGGGCATAACGCCGGGTGGCGAGACGCCGGAGGAGGCAATCGCCGGCCTGGAAGGGTTGCCCATTGCCGCGGCCGGCTGCAACTGTAGCGTAGGTCCAGAGCTGCTCCGCCGCGTGGTGGAGCGCATGGCCAATGTTTCCCCCCTCCCTATTTCGGCATTACCCAATGCAGGGCTCCCGACCTATAAGGACGGAAGGCTGCAGTATTCGGCGAGCCCCGAGTACTTCGCGGAGCAAGCCCGTCAGATGGCATTGAGCGGGGCCGTGCTGCTGGGCGGCTGCTGCGGCACCACGCCGACGCACATCGCCCAGGTCCGGGATGCCCTCCGCAGTGTGGGGCGGCTGCGTAAGGCAGCTCCCAGGACGCCCCTTCCACCACGCCAGGCGCCGCCGCTGCCACCTCAGAAGCCGGAGGAGACCGGGCTCGCCGCTCGGCTGGCCCGTGGCGAGTTCGTAGTGACGGCGGAATTGTCGCCACCACGGGGTTTCGACATAGCGGACACGCTCGAAAAGCTGCGGGCCATCGCCGGGCACCTGTCGGCGGTCAACGTGGCGGACAGCCCGCGGGCGCAGGGGCGAATGAGCGCGCTGGCCACGTGCAGCCTTATCCAGTCCAGGCTGGGACTGGAGACCGTCATGCACATGGCCATACGGCACCGCAACCTGCTGGCGCTCCACTCGGACCTGCTGGGAGCCCACGCGCTGGGCGTGCGCAACATCTTTGCCGTCATGGGAGACGTGCCTGTGACAGGAGACTATCCCCAGGCTACGGCAGTCAGCGACATTACCACTTCAGGGCTCATCAAGCTCATCGCCGGTTTCAATCGCGGCTATGACGCCAACCAGCGTCCGATTGAGCAACCGACGTCGTTCTTCATTGGAGCAGCGCTGGACTTGATGGCGCAGGACATGGACCGGGAGCTTCGGGTGCTGGAGCGCAAGGTAGCAGCGGGTGCGAATTTCCTCTTAACCCAGCCAGTCTATGATCCGGAGGCCTTGGAACGGGTCGCTTCCCGGCTAGGGGGCTTCCCGTTGCCCTTGCTGCTGGGCGTTCTGCCGCTGAGGAGCCTGCGGCACGCTCAGTTCTTGCACCATGAGGTGCCGGGCATCGTTATCCCGAGCGCCATTTTCGAGCGATTGGAGCGGGCGGGTGAAACTCGCGCCGCCGCAGGCATTGCCGTTAGCCAAGAGCTCATCACCGCCGTCCATGACCGAATCGCCGGCGTCTACTTTATGCCGCCGTTTGGGCGTTACGAGGTGGTGACGGACACTCTGCAGGGCCTCCAGCTACCGGGGCTGAATGCGCCGGACCGGACGCATAACTCCTTGGACGCCGTTTAACACTCCGCCTGCCTACTTGTTCCATCAGTCCCGCCTCCTTCCTGACTAGAAGAATGCGCCGATATTCCTCGCTAATCTGCCTAGCTCTTTGCTTGACCTCCCCCGTGCCAGCTAGTTAAATCCTTGCCGTTAAAGTGACGGTTTTGCCTAGGTGAATCGTCCTCCGTCGGCCCGTGGCCCACTTCCTTTTCCCTCCTGCCAACTAGCGGACAACGACGAGGTATGCGGACCGGCACGAAAATGAGCTCGCGTGCGGTCCATCCCGATGAGCGCGTTTGCCTGGCATTGGCCAGGGAGCGATCCGTGCATCGGTAAGTGTAGCGACGTTCTATCGCAGGGGCCCCTGCGAT
>JBJKQC010000013.1:0-7475 GCA_046705745.1 Dehalococcoidia bacterium | reverse complement strand
ACGCTATCGTCACCTTTTGCTTGAAGCGCCCGTCCGGGTGCACCGTCTCCTCGAAGGGCTGCTCCGTGCACCGTCCTGCCTCGTCGAACATCCAGCCGTGGTACATGCAGCGCAGGCCGTGCTCTTCCGGTATGCCATACGTCATGTCCACCCGTCGGTGCGGGCAGTAGCGGTCGATCAACCCCAACTGTCCGCTCTTGTCCTTGTACAGCACCAAGTCCTCTCCCAGAATGCGGACGGACTTGGTGGGCTTATCGTCCAGCTCCGCGCTTGCTGCCACCGGATGCCAGTAGCGGCGCATCAGCTCGCCCATGGGCGTGCCTTTTCCGACGCGAGACAAACGCTCGTTGTGTTCAATGGTCAGCATAAAAGCCTCCCTCCGCTAATTTGAGGCGTAGCGTAGAGTCGGCTCGTGAACTGCTTGTGAACGTCTTAAAGGACCGCGTGAAGAATTCGTGAAGGCTACACTTCCAGCTCAACGCCAATGGGACAGTGGTCGGAGCCCATCACTTCGGGCATGATCCACGCGTTCTTGACCTTGTCCTTGAACTCAGCGTTCACAAAGAAGTAGTCGATGCGCCAGCCGACATTCCGCTCACGCGCCTTGGACATCTGGTCCCAGTAGGTGTACTGCTCCGGCTCCTGGTTGAACATCCGAAAAGTGTCCACGTACCCCAGGCCGAAGAACTTGTCCAGCCACGCCCGCTCTTGCGGCAGGAAGCCGGAAATCTTGGAGTTGGGCCCCGGCCTCGCCAGGTCGATCTCCTTGTGCGCCGTGTTCACGTCGCCACCAATGAGCAGATTGCGTCCTTGCCGCCGCAGGCCCTCTGCGTAGTCGAGGAACGCGTCGTAATAGCGCATCTTGTAGTCCAGTCGCTCCGGCGACGATTGCCCGTTGGGGTAGTAGATGTTCATCAGCACGAAGGCGCCGTAGTCCGCGATAATCATACGGCCCTCGCAGTCGAACTCCGGCACGCCGAACTCCGTGGACACGTTCAGCGGCGGCTGCTTCGTGTACAGCGCCGTGCCGCTGTACCCCTTGCGCTCCCCCACATTGAAATACACGTGGTAGCCCGGGACCTCCCGCACATTCGCGGGCAACTGGTCCGGCGATGCTTTCGTCTCCTGCAGGCACAGGATATCCGGGTCTGCCTGTGCCACCCATTCGCGGAACCCTTTTTTCGCCACGGCCCGCAGCCCATTCACGTTCCAGGACAATACCTTCAGCGTCATAGCCTCAGTCACCGCGAGGCCTTGCCCTGGGACGCCACCTGCGTCATGGCCTGCTCTACCATCTCAGCGCTGCCCAGGTACCGGTGCCCCAGAGGTCCGAGGTCATCGTCCAAGTCGTAGACCAGCGGAATGCCAGTGGGAATGTTCAGTTCGATGATCTCCTGGTTGGATATACCGTCCAGGTGCTTCACGAGCGCCCGCAGGCTGTTGCCGTGCGCTACGATCAGCACGCGCTTGCCCGCCCGCACGTCCGGGCCAATGGTGCTCTGCCAGTATGGGAGAAACCGCGCTATGGTGTCCTTCAACGACTCCGTCAGCGGCAGCTCGCTGCGCGTTAGTCCGGCGTAACGTGGGTCCTTGCCTGGGTACCGTGGGTCGTCAGACTCCAGGGGAGGTGGCGGCACGTCGAAGCTCCGGCGCCAGATCTTGACCTGCTCCTCGCCGTGCTGTGCCGCCGTCTCCGCCTTGTTCAGTCCCTGCAGGGCCCCATAGTGACGCTCGTTCAGCCGCCAGTGGCGCACCACCGGAATCCACATCAAGTCCATCTCGTCCTGCACGATCCATAGCGTTCGAATGGCCCGCTTAAGGACCGACGTGTAGGCAATGTCGAAGGTGAACCCTTCTTCTTTCAACGCTTGACCGGCGGTGCGCGCCTCTTCTCTGCCCGTCTCCGTCAGGTCCACGTCTGTCCAGCCGGTGAACCGGTTCTCGAGGTTCCACGTGCTCTCCCCGTGTCGCAGCAAGACGAGCTGAGGCATCTTCACCCTCCATTTACCAAGTATCACGCCGTCATTTTGCCATAAGAGTCATGGCCGGCGTACCGGGGAGGGTACGCGGTAAGTGAGTAGGTGCGAGAGTGAAAAGGCGAAAAGGCGATATGGACCGCATAACGGCCTCCTGGAGAGGAATTGGAATGGGTGGCGAGCGCCATAGTGATATGAAAACATCGCTTTGTTTGCCGTTTTTCGGGAGGCGAATCCAGGTGGTGAAGCCTTCGGCGGGAGCTAAGTGATGTTTTGCCATCAGAATGGCAGGTGGACCGTTTGTTCTATTTTACCATGAGATGGGCCCTCGGGGAATGGTGCAGTCAGGACCTTTCGATCTTCGTACTCTGCGCGGTCTAGGCCGCGGCGAAATATCGGGCTTACTGGGTGATAGGCGCTGAGATGGCGGGCGTCTAACAACTCCCGCTCTGGGGGCAGTGAAGACGGGGCTGAAGTGACGGTTCGGCCTACGGTTGTCGCCTGAGCGGACGTTCCTCGCTCGCCCTCGCCTACTGGGAGAGGGGGCCATGGGGCTGGCCTGAATCCTTCGCCGCTGCGTTGAGGGGAGGCCGAGGGCGAATCGATTTGCGGCGGCTTGCCGACATGCTATATTCGGCGTGTTGCCCATCTATTTCCCCTTGAGGTGATGGATTCCATGGCGTCATCCCAAGCCATCCCAGTGCCAGCAGAGGTCCAGCAAAAGGCCAGACGGATCGCCGGCGTCATCATTGGCGGTCACGGCTTTCAGCACATGTATGCCGACGGTTTCCTGGTGCTGGTGAACCCTATTGTCGAGACTTTTGGCCTCAGTCCATTCATGTACAGCCTCTTGCCCGCGGTACGCCAAGGGGCGTCTGGGGTCTTCAGCATGGGCGGCGGGTTTTTCCTGGACCTATTTGCAGGGAAGCGAGGCCTTTTGCTTTCCCTGAGCCTGTTTGTCATGGGACTGGGCTACTTTCTCATGGCGGCCGCCCCCAATTACGCGCTCGCGCTGGCGGCGATGGCGTTGGGCGCGGCCGCTGGGTCCTTCTGGCACCCGCTGGGACTGGGCATTCTTTCCCAAGCCTTTCCCACCAAGCGCGGTTTCATGGTGTCGTTGCACCGCTCGTCGGGCAGCGCCGGGGAGGTGATCACACCGCTCGTGGCCGGCGCGGCCCTGGCCGTGATCACCTGGCGCGGCGTCCTGTTTGCTGGGTTCATCATCATCACGGTCGTCGCGACCTCGTTGTACGTTTCACTCGGGCGGCTGGGGCTACAGCAGCGGATGACCGACCGGCGTCCCATGGGGGAGCAGTTCCAAACGCTAAAAGTAGTGTTTCGCACGCGTGCGCTCCCCATGCTCTTGCTGGTCGCCGGGCTTCGCTCCATCGCGGACCGCGGGCTGTTTGCATTTCTTCCCTTGTTGATCGCTCAACTCGTGCGGCAGCAGAACCCGGCCGCCGGCGACGCTGAGATTGCAGCATGGACGGGTGGTCTGATTGCCCTGGTTGCGGTAACCGGCATCTTCGTGGGACCGGTGTTCGGGGGAATCGCGGACCGCATCGGGCGCAAGCCGGTAATCCTCATGGCCTTGATCATCACCATCGTCGTGTTAACGCTCATGTGGAAGTACTCCACGCTTGGGATCGTGTTCATTGTCCTAGTCGGAGCCATGGGCTCGGTGAGGTTCGTGGTCAATATCATGACGCAGACGGCCTCGCTGGACGTGTCGGAGGGCATGCGCCTAGAGGGGAGCATGATAGGGCTGCTATGGGGGAACAACGCGTTGTTCGCGGCATTCGCGCCAGTGCTGCTAGGATTCCTCATTGACCGGTTCACGCAAGGCACGGTGGACTACCGCCTGATTTTCCCCTACGCGATCGGGTTCTATCTGCTGGCCACTGTCGCGGCGTTCTTCTTGCCACAAATCCACGGGCGGAGAAAGGCGGCAGCATAGCGCACCGCCGATCAGGCCCTGCAAACTCCAGAAAAGAAAGAATGGCGGGTGCTCGACCCGCCATTCTCGTTCTTTGTGGTGACGGCTGGTGGCAACGACAGGATTCGAACCTGTGACCTAGCGCTTATGAAGCGCCCGCTCTGCCGCTGAGCTACGTTGCCGCCAAAACGGCAGGGAGCCAGCCGCTCAACCCGCCGTCATCATATGCATGATACCGGAGATGCAAAAACCCGGTCAACGCGGCCATGACGCCGAGGACAGTGGCGAGCAAGGGAATAAACCACCGGAGGGGCGCGGGCCTATAGCGGAATAAAATCGGGAATAGGGTTATGGACGGGCAACTATTTCGCCCTACCCTTCCCCAGGCTCAAGACAAGCTCGCAGTCCGTCCTCCATTGCTGCGGGAAGCGGAGCAGGGACCGCCACAGTGAAACGAAGCAAGGGTGCGGTCTGGCGCGGCGGGTATCCTGACGCCATATGTCTGATGGTAACCCGATCCAGACAAGTCGGACTAGGCTACTTGAGCAGGCCCACTTCCGTGGCCGTCTTGATGGCCTCGGTTCTGCTGGTGGCCCCCAGCTTGGACATAATCCTGGCCACATGGGACTCCACGGTCCGCGGAGAAATGGCGAGGTGTTCGGCGATGCTCAGGTTGCGCATGCCCTCTCGCATCAGTTCCAGCACCTCGATTTCTCGCAACGTCAACTCTTCGATCTGATGCACGCCAGAAGCGGGAGTGGATGGAGGCGCCTCCGACATGGCACGCATGACCTTGCTAGCCACTTTCGGCGTGAGCACAGCCCCGCCACTGACGACTTCGCGGATTGCCTGAACTAACTCTTCCTGGGAATTTTCTTTGGAGATGTAGCCATCTACCCCGACGCGGGCCAAAGCGCGCACGTATTGGTCATAATCGTATGCGCTGAGAATTAGTATTTTGATGCCGGGATAGTGGCGGCGCACATATTTTGCGACCTCTATGCCGGAGTCCTGCCGCAATCGGATATCCAGCACCACGACATCCGGCTGCAAGCGGTCGATCAGGGCCAGTCCGTCTTCTCGAGTCTCGGCCTCACCGACGACCGTGATGCCTGTTTCCTTGGCAAGACGGTCCCGGATGCCCTGGCGGACCATCGCGTGGTCATCCACTAATACTACCCGCACTAGGTTTGACATTGTTGCTTCGCTGACCACCTAACGCCCCCTATACGACCTCTACTTGCTCTGCCACATCGACAGGCACCGTAGCTTGGACGAAGACACCCTCTCCCGGCCGGGAATGCACTTCTAGATGCCCTCTGACTTGCATCGCCCGTTCACGCATGCTCACGAGTCCCAAGTGAGGGCCTGACGCCTTGTTGCCGCCGACCCCAGCCACTCCTACTCCGTTATCACGAATAGTGAGGGTGATCTGCTCTTCTTCCCTGGACAGAGTTATCCGGACCTCGGAAGCATCGGAATGCTTGACCGCATTGTTTATGGCTTCCTGCGCTATTCGGAAGAAAGCGAGCTCCACATCCGCCGGCAAGCGCGTGTCTTCGTCCATGCCAATCAGCGTAAGAGTACCATCGATGGTCGTGCCGCGCATATTATGCTCCAACAGCCATTCCAGGGAGGAGGGCAGCCCTAAGTCGTCAAGGATCGAAGGTCGCAGCCGGGAACAGAGCTCCCGGAGCTCGTTGACGAGCTCCGTAGCTACTTCCTTTTGCTCCATCGGGTCCCGGACGCGCCCCATCGCAAGGGCTACTGCCTTCTGCAACGGCCCGTCGTGGAGGTCAATGGCCATACGCTGGCGAGAGAGCTCTTCCGTCTCGACCAAGCGGCGGTTGAGCTGGCGCATGGTCTTAGAAAGCTCGTGCCGGTCCAAAGCGGCGGCTATGAAAGGCGCGCCGCTGGCCACGAGATTCACCTCGTCTTGTAAGAACATCTCTCCGGCATGCTTTGGGCCCAGCAACAGCACTCCGACGAAGCTTTCGGCAGCCCATAGTTGCAACGTCAGGATTTGCTCGCCTTCGTAGGATAGTACAGTGGGGCCTTCCTGGCGCTCCTTCAGTGGCGCAGTGATCTCCCCTGCGCTAAGTGCTCGCAAGACCCGCCCGCACCGCTCCCCGACAGCTGCAAGGAGCTGCATACCTCCGTCATCGGCGCGCCGCAAGAGAATGGCCGATTCCAAGACAAGACGGTCGACGAAGATTTGACTGACAGTCCGGGGCAGGTCGGTCTCTGGATCGACGCTCGCCAGGTCCCGCTGCAGGCCCTGGATAATGTCCGGATAGCTAATAGTGCCGCCATAGACGAGACGGTCCGCTGCACGCCGCACCATGCTCTTGAGGGGGTAATACAAGTAAATCCCCGCCAAGAGCGTGACCGCAATGAATGAGATCTCCGCGATCCTGCCAAAACGAGCCGCGGGGAATAAGCGGTCCGCCGCCAAGACCCCAAGAGTGACCAACCCGAACACCACAAAACTCAGTATGGAGTAGACCAATCCCCGATGGACGAGGCGCCGGATGCCCCAGAACTGATTGCGGAGGATGGCATAGGCGAAGGAGACCGGGATGAGAGCAACTGGCAGGACTGCGAGGTGGGGAGGCACCGTGAATGACCATCCGAGTGCCGCAGGAATCAGGTAGGCCAGGGCAAATAGCAGGGTGCCCAAGCCCATACCGGCAAGGGGAACCCGGAGCCTAGCCGTGCTGGGAACCCCACCCCAAACGACTGCCGCGAGCAGGGCCGCGGTGCTGAATAGGAAGGACCCGGCCAGCGTCAAGTAGTGCACAGGCTGGAGCACGCCGTAGGCGTTATTAAACCACAGCGCTATAGGGAAATAGATCGCGACCGTTGCGATTGTTGCCCATAGAAGGAACGTCCGTGCCCAACCAAGCTTACGAGGGCGCGGCCCTTGTTCGACTAACAGTTGAAAGACGACATCGAAGAAAAGGAACGTCACGGCCCTAAGGGAGAAGTACTGGACGACAAGTGCCCACAGGGGGGCTGGTCCGCCGGAGGCCGGAGCTACACCTAGGGCTATGGCAGCCGAGGTGGACATAGCCCCGAAGCTGATCGCAGACGGACGATCCGGGCGCCTGAACCACACGAGTGTACCCAACACTGCGAACGCTGCAGCCACGGCCCAGAGTGACCACTTCAGAGGCGACCTGCCTATGTCTGCTGTCACGGCGGTTGCATTGATTGTGGCCCCAGACTGCGTGACGACGGTGAGGTCGCGGACGACTCTCCAGACGGGAACAGGGGCGGATACCGACACGGACTGGCCATCGACACTAGCAATCACGTCTCCGACGCGAATACCTTCGGACCAGCCTAGCCCGGCGGGGAATGCTTGGGTAACGCACGAGTTTTCCCCACACGGGGCGCCAGCAATGCTCAACGCCGGTGGCTGAAGAGTCGCAACGTACGCGGCGACGAACACAGCGACGAACGCAAAAGTCGGCAAGAGCGGCAGAAGGCGCCGTGCGTCACGCGCCCGAATCGCCGCGATGTGGCTCATTTTGGCTGTCGATGGTGATAGGGTGCTCACA
>JBJKQC010000012.1:0-6058 GCA_046705745.1 Dehalococcoidia bacterium | reverse complement strand
TCCTTGACGACCTCCGTCGACGTCAGCGCGGTAGTGAAGACGTCCAGGAAGAATTCATCGGCAGGGATGGTCCGGGCGCTATTGCCACCGACCGTATGGAACCTTGCTTCCATCGCTACCAGCACGGCCGGCATGTCCGCTGCGGGGTCCGCGTGCGCGGCAGAGCCGCCGATGGTGCCCCTGTTCCGCACCTGGACATCGGCCACGAGACCGGCGGCCTCCGCCAGAGCCGGGATTGCCCGCCTTACGACAGGGGAGTTCGCTAGCGTCGCGTAGGTCGCCATGGGGCCAATGGCCAGGCTATTGTCCTGCTCATGAATGTAGGCCAGGCCCTTTACTTTCCCCAGGTCCACGAGGTGGCCAGGTGACGCCAGCCGAAGCTTCATCATGGGAATGAGGCTCTGCCCTCCCGCCAGCAGCCTCGTCTCCTCGGGATAGCGTTGCAGCAGAGCGACCGCATCATCCAAGGTGTCGGGCGCATAGTATTCAAAGGAGGCAGGGATCATACAGTGCCCGCCGCTTGTCGTTGTATCTTCTGGGCTGCGGACCGTGCGGCGTCGACAATGTTGTGATAGCCGGTGCACCGGCAGATGTTGCCGGCGATGGCGTGCCGCACTTCTTCATCCGTCGGGCTGGGACTGTGCTCCAGCAGATGGTAGAGGGACATGATCATCCCGGGGGTGCAGAACCCACATTGCAGGCCATGCTCTTCCCGGAACCCCTCTTGAAGGGGGTGCAGCATGCCGTCTTTGCCAAGCCCCTCCACGGTGAGGATTTGAGACCCGTCGGCTTGGACGGCGAAGAGCGTGCAGGACTTGACGGCAAGGCCGTCCACTAGGACGGTGCAGGCCCCGCATTGACTGGTGTCGCAGCCTATGTGCGTCCCCGTCAGACCGAGCACGTCGCGGATGAAGTGCACCAGCAGCAGGCGGGGCTCGACGCCATACGTCCGGGCGGCGCCGTTGATGGTGACGTTGACGGTGTAGGGCACGCCTGGCCTCCTGGTGGGGCAATGAGGCGGCACGGGTCGTCACTATGGGATGGCCGCGTAAGGAAGAAGCCCCAAGCGTTACAGCGTTTAATTGCGGCTAATCCTAAGGAGGTGCGTGTCCGCACGTCAATCCAATGTGAGGGCAACCACATGTATACCGTAGTTCGGGGCCGCACCTACCTCAAGGCCTGACACTGCAGGAGACTTCCTGAGCGATTTGCTGGATTGGACGGCGAAAGGCAGGAGTAGTTCGCATGTGTGACCACCCCTGTCTTCCGAAAATTTTTGTTCGTGCCTATGCGGCTTTCTGCTCGCTGACGGTCTGTTGTTGCGCTGCTGACAGCCAGCCCTTCACCAGCCTGAGGTGTTCTTCCTCTTCTTGGATGGCCTTCAAGAAGAGTTCGGCCATTCCGGGTTCGCCGACATACCCGGCCATCTTGTGCAGAGTCTCCCAACTCGCGTGATCGGCCAGCTCGGCAACGAGTATAGCGTGCAAGCTTTGGATGAGATCAGTCCGGGCGTCGGCCAGCACCATGTTGATGCCTGTGCCCGCCGTGGCCTCAACATCGGCGGAGGGAGTGATGGCGGTTGGGTCTCCGCCGAGCTGCTCGATGCAGTCCCTGAGCATTTTGAAGTGCTGAAGCTCTTGGTCGCAAAGGCGCTGAATGTCTTGTGGCGAAGGGCCGCCGGGGAACCCGCCGAACGCCTGGTGCTTAGAAAGCAGCGCCTCGTATAGCCGCGTGCCGGTGCGTTCGAAGGCTAAACGTGCTCCTAACTTGTCCATGAATGCATCCATGGTCGATTCATTGGGCGCGCGGGACGCGCCCTGCTGGAACTGCCCGGCGTTGCTTGGTGGCGGGAGGGTGCCGATTGGGCCGGCCTCCCGAGCGTAATGGACACGGGCTTGAGCGATGCCCGTGGCGTCTCCGGGGGAGGACGGGCTGAACTCCTTCGCCCCCTCTATCATCTCCTTCAACAGATCGGGGGCGGTCTTTGCGCCGGTGCGGTTGTTCAACTTTTGCTGCATGCTCATGTGATTCTTCTCCCCGTGGCTGCTCTGTTGTTGACTAACGGGCAACGAGCTCGCTGCCCGGCATCCAGACGTAACCCGCGGCGACGATCTCGGAAGGCGAGCCTTCGCTGTTCATGTGTTCGCGGTAGGCCTGGCTCGGGTTGTCCTTGGGCATTTCGTCCTCGGGCACGAAGTGTGGCCCATTGGCCCGCAGGTCCACTTCCTTGCGCAGGACATCCCGTACGTAGTCCCGGTGGCTGCGGTACTGGATGGGGTCGGGGAGGGGAGCCGGCAGGACTTCGGCTGCGTCGCGGCCCTCGTAGCGCTGGAACAGCTCAGCGACGTGGTGGAGGTGCCCCAGCTCGTAGTTGCAGAAGCGCTCCCAGATGCTACGGACGCGTGGATCTCCTTCGAACTCCATGCAGCTGTAGTAGTTGTAGACCTCGTTGGCCTCGTGCAACAGCCATTTCTCCAGCCAGCTCTCCGAGGGGTCGATGATGGACTCGTACTGCGTGACGTGCTGCTCCTCGATGGACGCGATCTCCGCGTAGAGCTGGCGGGCGACGGGGTCCGCGAAGGTCGGCCCCACGGTCATGTAATAGTCATGGGTCTGGTTTTCTCCGGACATAATGGTGAGGGCGTTGAGCTTAGTCACCAGAGCTGCGGAGTTCTTGTCATAGGGGTTTCGGAGGTCGTCCACGGGCGCCCGGTGCTCCACGGCCGTTGGGCGTCCCGGGGTGATGTCCGTGTAGTTCTGCAGGATGCTATTGGCGTCGCGGCCTTCCACCCGGTCCATCAGGGCAGAATAGCGGTACATGTGATCGAAGTCCTCCAACATGCCAAAGCGGTAGACCTGGGCCATGTAGGGGTCGGGCTCGGCCTGGGCTACGCTGGCCGTGACCTCGATGGCGACCTGCTCGTACCCGATGGTCGTTTCCAAGGCGGTCTGGTCCGGAGGGTTCAGCCAGTTGACAACGGTCTCCTGGTGTTGCTCGACTCGCCGTATTCGGGCCAGGTCCGCCCGAAGGTCGCCATGCAACCGGGCCGCCGCGTGACCAAACCTGATGGCCTCAGACTCGATGCCGTTCATGAGAATTACGCGCACCCGCGTCATCGCATCGTTGTCCAGCTTGCTAAAAGGTGTCTGTACCAGCTCGCGCCAGGTGAACGCCTGCTGGTCCAGCGGCACTCCTTTCTCTTGCATGAGGTCGAGCGTCATGTTTTCTCCTTTCTGGGACCACTCTTCTCGTCAGCGCGCCGCCCATAGGTGCGCCATGCATATGCCCGCCCTAACGAGGCTAAGGCCGATTGGGGAAGAGGCGCGTCACGGCAACGGAGGAGATGTGCGGTGGTCTTACGGTTAGATTGGTCGTCCGGCTGGCGATGGCGCAGCGGCTACTCTGCATGGCCAAGCGATGGGTCGCGCCGTGATCGACAGGACAGGGCGCGAGCGTCGGCTGCCAAGGCAGGGCGTGACCGGAGGGTGGCCGACGGCATCAGCCGCGACGGGCTGTAGTTAACGGCGGGCCGTTGAGTTAGGCGGCGGGGCCTGCCTTGAAGGTCTCCATCACCTGCTGGTGGCCGCCGTTGTCGGCCAGGGGCTCTTCCCGGTAGAGGCCGGTCGGCTGGAGCAGGGGCGAGTCGTTGTAGGAGAAGAGGACGGACTCGCGCTGGGCCTCGTGCTCATGGAACGCCCAGCTCGGCACGACGAAGGTGTCCTTGTCTTCCCATTCGAACCGCGTGCCGTCGATGACGGAGTACCCCTTGCCCTGGATGACATGGTAGATGGTCGCGCCGGTGTGCCGGTGCGCTTTCGTCCGCTGGCCGGGCTGCAGGAGCTGAGCGAAGCAGGCGATGGTGGCCAGGGCCGACTTGCCAGTGAGGGGGTTGGTGTATTCCAGGCATACGCCGTCGAAGGGGCTGCCGTCCGTGTCCTTCGCCAGCCGCCGCAGCACGTCATAGACATGCGCGAACTTGTAGTTGATCAGCGGCGAGTAAACGCCGTCGTGCTTGGTCCACGTGGGGCGCAGCGAACCGGCCCCATAGAGCCGCTGCGAGAGATCGTTGGGCTTGGTCAGGTCCTGCTGCAAGGTGGGGGCTTGCTCGTAGAAGCTCACCTCCATGCTTTGCACTACCGGAACATCCAGGCCATCCAGCCATACCATCGGCTCCGTTCCCTCGTGGCCGTGGTCGTGCCAGGTCCAGTTGGGCGTCGTCACGAAGTCGCCCGGCTCCATATAGGTCTTCTCGCCCTCCACGGCCGTCCAGGCGCCCTTGCCTTCGACAACGAGGCGCAGCGCCGAGGCTGAGTGGCGGTGGGTACGCGCGATCTCGCCGGGGTTAATCACCTGTAGGTTGGCGTACAGGGTGGTGGTCGCGCCGGGGCGGCGGGCGTCTGTGAGGCCGGGGTTGGCGAAGACCAGCACGCGCCGCTCGGCCTGCTCGATGGGCACGAGCCTGGCTGCCTTGTACATGAGCGGGCGGAAGTCCTGCCAGCGCCAAAGGAAGGGGAGCACACGCCGCGGAGGCGCCGTCTGCTCGATGGTCCACAGCGGACTACTGTGGCTCTTCTTGACCTCCTCGTAGAAGAGGTCAAGCTCCTCCGTCTTTGCGCCCTGTCCGCCGGTCTGGGTCATGGCTTGCTCCTTCCATGGAAAGGTCCGGGATGGCCCGCTGCGATTGTACCGGACGGCTTCAACCGCCGCCATCAGACCTGAGTGAGCGGTGAGCAGTGAGCCGAATGGGACGGGAGGAGGCGGACTGCCGAAGATTCCGGTGAAGCTTGGGCTTGGGGCTAGCGGACTTGGGACGCATGGTGACCTCCTGGAGGGGGAATGAAGCGGGACTTCCAGAGCCAAAGTGATATGAAAACATCACTTCCGCCGCCGTTTTTGAGGAGGCGTTTTCAGGTGGTGGAGCCCTGGGTGGGAGCAAAGTGATGTTTTGCCATCAGAATGGCAGAGGGAACGCATGTTCTATTTTACCATGAAATGGCGACTAGGGCAAGAAAGGTGACAGTGGGCGAATGGGGAGTAGGGCTCTACGTCCTGACGGCGGTTGGTGGGTGCACCCGCGGGAGCGGGCTTTGCTCGAAGCGGTCACTGAGCGTAGTGGCTGTGCGCTTGCCGGAGGAAAGAGCTTTGCGGCCATGCACTCCCGTTATCCTCGCCACTGGAATCAGCCAGCCGTCGCCAAGCCGGGGCGCCGGCGACGGAGAGGGAAATGCGTTCCCCGAGAGATTTCTCCCTGCGGTCGAAATGACAAATGAGTGTAGTAATGACAAGCATGCGGGCGATGCCGGGTCTGTGGGCGATACGTGGTCTGCGAGCGATACGCGGCCGAGCAGTCCCAGGAAGCGGAGGCATTCGAGGGGCTGGCCGAGGCAGCGTGGTGGCCCCACGATGAGCAGACCACGTTCCGGGCACGCGAACGCGCCTTCAACCTCTATCGGGAGCGGAGAGACCATGTAGGAGCGGCACGCATGGCCACGTGGCTCGCCACCGACTCTATAGAGTTCCGGGGCGAGTTCGCCGTCGCCAACGGCTGGTTCCAACGGACGCACCGGCTGCTGGAGGGCCTTCCGGTGACCGCCGAGCATGGCTGGCCCGCCGTCTGGGAGGCGAAGGGCTTGGCACGGCGTGGGGTGAGCGGAAGGCCCGCGAGCTGCCGGCCGAGGCCGGCTTCACGCAAGTGGATACTGACCCCGTCGAGGGCGACATCCTGAACATCTTCTACATCGCCCGGAAGGAGTGAGGCGCGGCGGCATACGTCGGCCATCTGCAGATGTTGGGGGAAGCATCCGCTGGGAAAGGAACGCTTGTGACAATAGAAGCGGATGCTTCGCCCCTACGCCTCGCCGACCTCGCGGTCCGCCAGCCGCAGGATACGTCGGGCACGGGCAATAACCGGCTCTTCCAAGAAGTTGCCCTTGTAGTTGATGACGCCGGTGCCGTCGGCCACGGCGGCGTTATAGGCGGCCAGGACCTCCTTGGCGTAGGCGACCTCCTCGGGCGTAGGGCTGAAGGCCTGGTTGATGGGTCCAATCTGGTCGGGGT
>JBJKQC010000011.1:0-27710 GCA_046705745.1 Dehalococcoidia bacterium | reverse complement strand
GCCACCTGCGGCGCGCCGTCCGCGAAGGAGGCCGACGCCATACTGGTGCTGGACGCCGACAATCCCTGGATCCCCGACCGCGAGACACTGGAGCCCGGCGCCAGGGTCGCCTGGGTGGACGTGGACCCCACCAAGGACACGATACCGCTGTGGAGCTACCCGGCGGACCTGCTGGTACACGCGGCGCCACGCAAGGTGCTGCCCGCGCTGCTGGACGCCGTCCGCGACCGGCTGACGGATGCCGGCAAGGGGCTGGTCGCGGAGCGGGTGGCGAAGTACGCGGAGAATAGCGCCCGCGAGCGCCAGCGGCTGGAGGCCCGCGCGCTGGAGCTGAAGGACCAGCGGCCGGTGCACCCGCTGTGGGTCGCGCATTGCCTGGAGCAGGTATTGGCGGAGGACGCCATCGTCATGAACGAGGGCATGAGCGGCGGCTGGCCGTGGATTCCATACACGGACAGGCACGTGCCCGGCACCGTGTTCGCCAGCGGCGGGTCCAGCCTCGGCTGGGGGCTCGGCGCCGCCCTGGGCGCCAAGCTGGCGCACCCGGAGCGCGACGTCATCGCCCTGGAGGGCGACGGCTCCTTCGTCTTCGCCCGGCCCACCTCGGTCTTATGGGCCGCGGAGCGCTACAACGCGCCGTTCCTCACCGTCATCTACAACAACTCGCGCCACCAGGCCACCGTCAACTCGTGGAACAAGCACATCCCGGAGAGCGTGGGCAAGGCCACCGGCAACTACCTGGGCACGGACATCGACCCGTCGCCTGACTACGACGTCCTGGTCCAGGCCTGCCGCGGCTACGGCGAGCGGGTGGACGACCCGGCGGACGTCCTGCCGGCGCTCAGGCGAGGGCTGGAGCGCGTGCGCGCAGGCCAGGCGGCCGTCATCGACATTCGCATCGGGCAGATGGACGGGCGACAGGCGGCGCGGTAGGGCACCGTCGTGCCCACCCTGTAGCCCCCATCCTAGCCTTCCCCCTTGGGGGGAAGGGATCGTCGAGACCCTGCCCGGCAGGACGTTGTTGTCTTGGAGGAGCGCCTCCCGAGAGATTTCTCCCTCGATACGCTGCGCTATCGAGTGTCCCATTCGGCAGGCTCCCCGATTCGTCTCCGCGATGCGGGGTCTGCGACAGGGCATGCTTCGACACTCGGTCCTTCCGCTCTGCGTCAGGACTCCGGTCGAAATCGGCTATGGCGGGGTAAACCGGCGCCATAACGGATGAAAGTGCTGGGCTTCCAGGAACGGGCCTCGATGGGAGGCCGATGTCAGTTCGCCCTTCGACTGCTGCGCGCTCCCCGATTCGTCGTTGCGATACGGGGTCTGCGACAGGACGAACGGGTATACCCATCCCAGCCCCAATCCCTGGAGTGCAGTCCTTCCGAGGAGAGAAGCCTCCATTTTTGGAGGCAATGACATAGCGAGGCGCCCGTCTTCATCGCTCCCCGGCCTGGACAACAGAAAGCGGGAGGGCGCCCATCGCTTTCGCCCTCCCGCTTGCCATGGCGGCCGCGAGGCTTGCGCCTCTTGCGCCGCTATTTATCGCGCCGGATGCCCGGCTTACCACGCGGCCGGCGGCGCCACCGGCCGCTCTAGTCGGCTTTGGCGAGACGCCCGTTGGGGCCTGCAACAGTTAAGACGATGGAAGGGGCGAAAAAGTTCCCGCGGCCACTGCCGGTTTCCATTGAGGCAGGCGGACGGTGAAATCGGGAGGGTGAAGGGGCGGACCGTCACGGTCCGTGGCATGCCTCATGCCTGCCCGAGCGGCGGGGGCACCACCGGGGTTGCCCCTACGAGTTAGGGCCATCCACTTAGGCTACGTCGGCGGGGCTGGGGCCCTTGGAGACGATGATGAGGCTCTTCTGCACGTCCTTGCCGTACCGGTGCATCCGCTGGAATTCGCCGATGGGTATGGGGAAGTGCTGGGCCTTGCGCTTGTCTTCCTCGTAGAACCCTTCATAGGGGTCGTGGAAGTAGACGTAGTCGTCGTCGAAGCCCGTGACGACGACCCAGTGCGGGGCTTTGACCCTATGGAGGCGATAGGTGCTGATGAGGACGACGGGGACGGCCCCATCGCGGACTGCCTTGGCGATATCGCGGAAGGAGAAGTTGCGGTACTGCTCGACAACGCCCAAGCGCCGAGCCTCCTTCCGCAGCGCCTCGTGGACGACGGTGATTACCTCCTTCTTCTCGGCCGAGCGGACGGAGGAAAGGAACGGCGTGCGGCGGTCGGAGAGGACGACGCTCACATGGAAGCCGCGCTTCAACGCGGCCCAGGCGAGGCCGAAGGGACCGCACCCGCCGAGCCCTTCCGTCATGAAGATGAGCGTGGCTTCCTTCCACAGCATCATCTCCAGCGACTTGGAGAGCACCATGCGGGGATTCAGGTACTTCATGGCCATCATGAGACTGGCGGGTCCGCAGGTGAAGTCCATGGTCTGCGGGTAGTAGGGCATGGTCATGCGGAGGCCGCTGGGCTGTGGTTGGAGGTCCTTGACCATACGCAGGGCGGGATGGCCGTCGTCGTAGAAGCGGGGGATGCGCCCGGCGGGCCTGTAACCATGGCCCTTGTACAGGGAGATGGCGGCGGCGTTCTCCGGGCGGACCTCCAGGTGCATCCGGGTGCAGCCGTGCTTGACCGCGTCTTCCTCGCTGGCGTCCAGCAGGCGGGCACCCAGCCCGCGCCCTCGCGCGTCCGGGTGAACGACGATGGAGTACAGGCGGCCGGTGAAGGAGTTTTTGCGCCAGAGGATGATGCTGGAGCCCACGATGCGGCCGTCTTCTTCGATCACCAGCGTGGTGGCATTGGCCTGGGTCAACAGGTAGCGGAGGTGCTGGCGGCTGAAGCGGTCGACCGAGTCGAACCCGGCGGACTCAAGCTCGACGAGAGGGCCGAGGTCGGCGGGAGTGGCCCGTCTCAGCTCGACGGGCATGGGCCCCACTCGCCCGCGAGATAGCGGATGATGCGCTCGTACACGTGCGGGGCCTTCTGGTCCTCCTCGCCCTCGGCAATGGTCGGATTGTCGTTGACCTCGATGACCGTGAAGTCCTCCCCCACCTGCTTCAGGTCGACCCCGTACAGCCCGTGGCCGATGGAGTTGGCCGCGGCAACCGCCGTCTCGATGAGCCTCGGCGCGACCTCGTGGAGGCGGTAGCCGATGACGCGGCCGTAGTGGACGTGGCCGTCCGGCGCGTAGGTGAGTATCTTCCAACGCTTTTTGGGGATGGTGTACTTGCAGACGTACAGCGGCTCCCCGGCCAGGACGCCGACGCGCCAGTCGAACTCCGAGCGGACGAACCGCTGGGCGACGATGCGGTCCGACCGACGCAGGTAGCGCTTGCCCAGCTTCACGAACTCCTCCGGCGTCTCCACCCGGTCCACGTACATGGAGAAGCTGGAGTTGGCCGCTTTCAGCACCAAGGGAGAACCCATCTCCTTCAGCAGCCTCGCGCCGGTCTCCAGGTCCACGGACTCGCGGCCCAGGTAGGCGGTGTTCGGCATGGGCACGCCGGCCGCCTGCACGTGCCGGTACATATTGACCTTGTCGCAGCAGATGATGATGGAGTCGGGATCGTCGATGACCCGCAGCCCGTGCATCTCGGCTGTGGACGCAGCCACATAGGCCGCGTTGAGCGGGTCTGTCAGCGACCGGATGAACAGGGCGTCGTACTTGGGGATCTTGTACATGTCGGCGCGGAAAAGCACGTCCAAGCGGTGTCCCAGCCGCTGCGCCACCTGACCGAAGCGCATGAGCGCGCCCATTTCCCGTGAGTTGGTGATGGTGTAGCGTTCGACAAAGACGCCTATGTTGGCCATTCGACCGCCTGCATGAGGTACGAGTGCTCCCGCCGGCTCAAGGAAGAAGGCATGGCGGGACCCAGGGCGCTGAGCTGGACCGCGCCGTCTTTCAGCGCCAACACCCTGACCCGGGCAAGGGGCATGCCGAAGGTCTGCCAAACATGGCACGCCAGATCCCGATAACGCGGGTTCGCGCTCCAGCCTAGGACGGCGTTGAAATGGGTTATCCGTGTGCCTTCGGGGAAGGGCTGACAGCAGAGCGGGTACGTGTAGTTGCGGGTGAGCGATTTGGCTATCCGGTCCTGCGCCGCTTCGCTGGGGACCACGCTATGTCGCTCCATGAAGGGGTTCATGGTGTCCACCAGAACAGGCGGCTCGAAATAGTCGTTGGTGATGTAGTAAGCAGGTACAGGGAGCCCGGCCAGGCGGGCCTTCTCCAGAAACAGAGGTACGACGTACGCGTCCACGGCCTCTCGGCAAGTCGGGTGCACCTGAAGGCTTTGGTCTTGCAGCTCTTGAGAGAGGTAATAGCCCTGTCCCAGATAGCCGTAGTCTCCCGAGAGGTTGACCAGGCCGCCCTCGCCAGGCAAGGTAGCCATGGCGCTAGGCAGCGCACGATGGGGAGGTTTCTTTTGGACCCTTCGGGCCACGGCGGCCTTTTGCCTTTCCGACCAAAATGCCCTGCTAAGGGCATAGGGCATTTTTCGGCGATGGCGAGGTGGGTGTCAATGGACTTCCGGCGCACCAGTGCCGCTTCTATGGGTATGCTACACTGCGCGGCTGGGCGCTTTCTCCGGCACCAGCTCGCATCGGGAGACTGAACTTGCCTAACGACATCACCGGACGAGTCGATTTTTGGAACATCGGCTATCCGCTCGGCGCAGTGGTCTACCTGACGGCCGTCATAGCGCTTGCGGCCATCGGCTGGGCCTTTTACCGGCGCTGGCGTTACTGGCGGCTTGGGAAGTCCAATCCGGACACTGGCCCCTGGTGGCCACGGTTGCGAGCGGGCGTGGCGGTGTTGATGACCGATGGGTTTGGTCACAGAAGGTTCGTCCGCCATGAGCGGTTGGCCGGCCTGATGCACTTCCTGATCTTTTGGGGCATCGCCGTGCTTTTCACCGCTACGACGTTCTCAGCGTTGGAGTTCAACGGCGCACACTACCTGGGAATAGCAATGCCCTGGGATCCCTGGAGAGCGCAGTTGGAGGTGGTGTGGAACACGGGCGGTGTGATGCTGATGGCCGGGCTGATCATTGCGGCCTATCGGCGCTACGTGCTGAAGCCACCGAGGCTGAACACGCTCTTGGAAAACGGAGTGCTCCTGGCGCTATTGTTCTCCATGGCGCTGTCCGGGTTCGTGCTGCAATCGCTGCGGATCGCCGCGACGGACCTAAACCCGTCCAGCACCCTCTATCACCCTGAATGGTCGCATTGGGCTTATCTCAGCTACGTCATCGCCCTCGGCGTGCGTGCGACAGGGATGAGCGTGCACACGATAGAGCTCACCCATTTCTCGCTTTGGTGGGCGCATGCCGCGCTGATGTCAGGTACCTTCGTCTATGCGGCGGTGCGCTTCGGGCCGCTGCTGCACATCTTCGTGAGCCCCGCGAACCTGTTCATGCGGTCCTCCGTCACCCGACCTAAGGGCGCCCTGCGGCCAATGGGCGATTTGGAGAAGCTGGAGAGCTTCGGCGCGAAGGACATCACGCAACTCACCACCAAGCAGCTCCTGGACTATGACGCCTGCACCGACTGCGGCCGTTGCCAGGACCAGTGCCCGGCGTGGGCCAGCGGCAAGCCTCTTTCGCCGCGCCAGCTTATTCAGAGCGCGAAGGCTTACATGGAGGAGCGGGCGCCTGTCCTGTTGGCGTTGGAAGGCGGTGTGCAGGCGCCTGAGCCGGCGCGGTCGCTGGTGCAAGACTTCGTGACGCCTGAGGTGCTCTGGTCTTGCACCACCTGCCGCGCCTGCATGCAGGCCTGTCCGGCCTACGTCGAGCACATCGATTCCATAGTGGAGATGCGGCGGTACCTGACCATGGAGGAGGCCAACGTGCCGGAGACGGCCATGAGCGCCATGACCTCCATGGAACAGCGTGGCCACCCGTGGCGCGGGACGCAGGCATCACGGACGGACTGGATGGCCGGCACGGGCGCCGTGACCATGGCGGAGGACCCGGAGCACGACGTGCTGCTGTGGATCGGCTGCACGGCGGCGCTGGACGGCCGAGGGCAGAAAGTGGCGCGGGCAATGGCGTCAGTACTGAAGCTGGCCGGGGTGCGCTATCGGGTGCTGGGTAACGAGGAGACCTGCACGGGCGATCCGGCGAGGCGCATGGGAAACGAGTACCTCTACCAGATGATGGCCGAGCAAAACATCGAGACTCTCAAGGGCTACGGGGTGAAGAAGGTGCTCACCCTCTGCCCGCACTGTTTCAACACGATCAAGAATGAGTACCCGCAGTTCGATGGCGTTTTCGAGGTAGTCCACTACACGGAGTTCGTGGCCGGGCTCATCCGGCAGGGTCGTATTAGGCCCCTGGTGCCGGTGGAGACGACGCTTGCTTACCACGACTCGTGTTACCTCGGTCGCCACAACGACATCTACGAGCCACCGCGGGAGATCGCCCGCGCGATCCCCGGCCTGACGCTGGTGGAGATGGGCGAGCAGCGCTGTCGCGATCGCGGCTTCTGCTGCGGGGCAGGCGGTGGCCGCATGTGGATGGAAGAGACCGGCAAGCGGGTGAACCACATCCGCACGGACCACTTCCTGGAGACGCAAGCTCAAACAGTGGGAGTCTCCTGTCCGTTCTGCCTCCAGATGATGGAGGAGGGGATCAGCGCTAAGGGGGTGGGTGACACAAAGTCCGCCAAGGACCTGCTGGAAGTCCTGTCGGAGAGCCTCGCGCCGTTCCCAGAGCCTGAAGAGCGCGAGAGCAACGCCTGATCCCTCACTGGGCCGGCGCCGCTGAACGCGTTGTCGTTCCTTGGAAGGGCCAGGCCATCAGAGCAGGCGCATAAGGCGCGGGTTGGGGGAGGGTGGCTCCACTTCTTGGGGCACAGGCCGGTCACTGATGGTCCGGATGTTCGGGAGGAATGGGATGGGTGGCGCGGAGGAGATATACCCGGAGTCGTGGAACAAGTCCACGGGGGCGCCTTCGTCCAGCAGGCTGCGAATGCGCTCCGGTGTGAGCCGTCCGCTGAGCACAATCGTCACATTCTTGGCCCCCGCGTCGTCCAGCCGTTGGCGCAGCTCTCTGATGGTATCGGTCTGCGCAGGAGCGCCGCCCGGCACGCGTGCCAGGCGGACGCTGCTCAGGTGGTCACGCATGACCCGGGCAATCTCTATCCCTTGATCGACAACGTTTTTTCGGGGATCCACATAGGCTACACGCGGTATGTCGGGCGCCACGGCGCGGTCAAAGGCAAGGGCAGCCTTGACGGGGTCTCCCATGATCTGCACAAGCGCACCTGAGACAGTGGCGATGGGCTGCGTATTGGCCAGCCGGGCTCCCAAGACGGTAGAGCAGGTGATGGCCCCTCCTACTACGGCGGCATAGTCCATGACCGCTGCCACGGATGGGTGAACGTTGTGTGCGCCCACGGAGATGAGCGGTATTTCTCCCGCAGCTTTGGCCAGTTGTCGCGCGGCCGTGGCCCAACCGCTCTGATGGGCCAGCATGCCGCAAATGGCTGTTTCATAGAGGCCAAAGGAGGAGTAGGGTGCGCGCACCTGAAGACAGACTTCCCCTTCCGCGAGATCGGCGCCTTCCTCAACGGCCCACACTTCGCGGTTACCCTCCGACGTCACCTTGCTCAGTAACGCCTTGACCTCTAGGGTGCCGCAAAGAACGCCTGCCCGCGTGGCGGAAAAGTCCATCACGACAGTCGGATTGAGTCCTTCGTTGCGGAGGATGCGTTGGGTGCGATGAAGATAGACATCCGCAGTGTCGCCGGTGATGACGGACGGGCGGACTTCGAAATGGGGATTACGTGAAATCATGGTTGCAGTTCAGCTCCACGGGAAGCCGCAGCCCAGTGGACGAACGGCGGCAATACTACCATGCTTCGTTCAGGCTGCAAGTTCCTGGCTTCTCGTTGAACAGGCATTGGGAATAGATGAGCGTCACGGGGTGGGAGGGTCCACCTCCGGAATCCCGCCTAGGCGCAGCCGCGCAAGGCCTCGCAAGTCCTCCAGTACGGTCTGGACAATCTTCACTCGCGTGTCCGGGTCATCGCGCCAACGAACCGGGACTTCTTTGACCCTGAAGCCTCGCTTCTCGGCGATGACCAGCAGCTCGGTGTCAAAAAACCAACGATTGTCGATAATCGCTGGCACCAGCACTTGGGCTGCGGCCTTGCTGACGCCCTTGAAGCCGCATTGAGCGTCCGAGAAACGAGTGCGCATCACGGCTTTAATGATGAGGTTGTACACACGGGAGATGACCTCTCGCTTGAGACCGCGCGTGATCTGCGACTTTTTGGCCAACCTACTCCCGTATGCTACATGGTAGCCTTCTCGGGCGAGGGCGTTTACCAACGTGGGCAACGATTCCAACCCCGTGGACAAGTCCACGTCCATGTAGGTTACAACGTCTGCGTCGCTTTCCAGCCACGCGCGCCGCAATGCCCGGCCTCTGCCGCGGACGTCCAGATGCAGGGCGCTTACTTGGCCCGGGTACCGTTGAGCGTAGCCCTTGGCGACTTCTAGTGTCTTGTCGGTTGAGCCATTATCGGCCACCGTTATTTTCCATTGGTAGTCGGCAAGGTTGCTGCTTAAGAACTCACGGAGGGTGTCGAGGCACTTCGGGAGCGCTCGTTCTTCGTTCAACACTGGGATGACCACGTTGACGGATGCCATGATTAGCCTTTCGCATGCCCATTGACGAGGGCCGCATGGACGGCGAAGGGGTCTGACGCCACCACACTCTCCGCAAACATTTCCATGCCGCCGATGTCGGAGGTGCGTGTCGCCAAGTCGCCTCGGTCAACAATACGTATTACGACAGGGAAGCCATCCCATGGCTCCACTACAGGGGCTAGTGGAGGCATCAGAACGCCTACGTTGAATGAACGGACACCCATGCTGTCTCGGAAGGTGCGCAATACGTGGAAGACCGCTTGCGCCGCGTTCTCGTCTAGGCCCTTGGCAAGGATCAGGACCTCCTTTTCTTTGATCGGCGTGAGGTGAACGAGGATGGAAAGCCCTGCTGCCTCCAACTGGAGGCCGAGCGCCCGATGGACTCGTTCAAGGTCCTGGAAGTAAGAGGCGCTGTGAGCGGAATGGTAGGCGACAGCATCGCGGCGAAGACGTTCGATCCTGGCGTAATGGCGCCCTCGGGCGAGCGAGGCTTGAATGTGGCCATGCACGATCGAGCCACCGGCCCGCCAGAGGCAGTTCCAAAGAATGTACGGGTAAGAGGCTGCGGCGTCGCTGGCGTGGGCGACACGAAGCCACTCTGCAGCCAGCGTGAACTGTCCCGCGATAGACTCGGCGGTAAAGCCAAGGGGATTGGGATCGGTAAACACAATAATGCTGTGGACAGCGTCGTATTTGGCCACATTGGCCGCCGTGACGCCATAGGCATTATTGAGCCGCCCAAACAAGTCCTCGGGCGTTGCATCCAAGGGGTTGCCCCACGCGTCGTTATGGAGTTCCTTCGCGAAATCGTCGTCGGCCCGTAACGCGGCCCTAACGGGCCGACGCGCGCGTAGGCTATTGAACAGGGTGCCTTCTCCAGTCACCAGATTGGACACGCGGACAATGCGCTGATGCTCTATTTCACCGGCGGGCCCGAAGGTCCGCTCCGCCCAAGAGAGCATCGCGGAGGGCAATCGAAGGCGGGCTTCGGCTGTGATGAGCCGATAGATGCGGTCAAAGACCGATCGTTCATCAGCGGCCAGATTTCCGACGAGGGCTTCCAGACCGGTGATAGAGCCGCCAGGCTGTGGATGCGTAGGCAAGGGAAGGTCTCACGCGGGGCTTGGGCAGCGCCCAAAGAGTTACTCGACAGACGGTATGTTGGCCCGTTCAAGGGCGAGCTTATCCATCTCAAGCTGCACTGGAATTGGGTAGTTGCCGGTGAAGCAGGCATTGCAGTAGGACTTGCCGGTTGGGTCTCCGTTTACCGCCATATGCAGTCCTTCGACACTCAGGTACCCCAGGGAGTCGGCGCCAATCACGTTTCGGATTTCCTCGACGGACCGGCTGGAGGCGATGAGCTCGGCCCGGGTAGCCATGTCCACGCCGAAATGGCAAGGATGTTCGATAGGCGGAGCACAGACCCGAACGTGGATCTCCGCCGCACCGGCCCGGCGCAGCAAGGCCACGATATGCGGCGTCGTGGTGCCTCTCACTATGCTGTCATCGACGACCACAATGCGCTTGCCGGTGAGCACCTCGGGCAGCGGATTGAATTTGTTGCGCACGCCCAGATTACGGAACCGCTGGTCGGGCTCGATGAACGTACGACCTACGTACCGGTTTTTGATGAGCCCATAACCGAACGGGATGCCGGACTCATGGGAATATCCTACGGCGGCAGAATTGGCGGAATCAGGCACAGGGATCACGAGATCCGCGTCCACCGGATGTTCCTGGGCTAGCCTCATGCCCATGCGGGTACGGGCCATGTGCGTGAGCTGCCCATCCAGGATTGAGTCCGGGCGCGCGAAATAGATATGCTCGAAGACGCAGTGGGCTGGACGTACCGTGGTGATCGGTGAAGGGATGCTCGTCACGCCGTCTTGGCCGATAACGACAGTTTCACCTGCCTCCAGCTCACGCACGAATTGGGCGCCGATGTGGTCGACAGCGGCGCTCTCCGATGCTATGACCCATCCTCCCGTGGCAAACCGCCCCAGGCAGAGCGGCCGCACGGCACGAGGGTCTCGGATGCCCACCAATGTGTCCTTTGTGGCTACCACCAGCGAATAAGCGCCTTTAAGCTGCCTCATGAGGTAGCCGGTGCGCTCAGCCCAAGTCTTGCCTGGGGCCCAAGCCAACAGATGGGCGATGACTTCGGAGTCGGTGCCAGTGGAGCAATGGACCCCCCATTCAGCGAGATCGTCGCGCAGCTCCTCGGCGTTGATTACATTGCCGTTGTGGCCTAACGCCAATTCGATTTCGGGTCCTTTGGACATGAGCGGCTGGGCGTTACGAAGATGGCTGGAGCCGGTGGTCGAATAGCGTGTATGGCCGATGGCGATGTGTCCGCGCAGGCGTTCGAGGTCTTCCTGCCGAAACGCGTTGGAGACCAACCCGGAATTGGTGAAGTTGCGGATTACCCGGCCATCTGCCGCGGCGATCCCCGCGCTTTCTTGGCCACGGTGCTGTAGGGCGTACAGGCCAAAGAAAGCGACGCGCGCGGCGTCGCTTTCGGTTGGGGGAAGATATATGCCAATGACCCCGCAGGCTTCGCGGGGGCTGTCACTTATGCCAGCGGAACGGGCATTCGCGGCCAAAACGCCTTCCTTGACTGCACCAGATCGCGGCACCAGATCGGCACTCGATGCGTCTATTGTACCCCGGGCCGCGCAACAGGGTAATGGGGGGCGCAGCCCTTGTCTAGGCTTTGGGTCAAGATGGGCGCAACAGACCCACGCTCCGGAGTGCTATGACGAGCACGGAAGTCGGAGCAGCACGAAGAACTCGCGGTTGCCGGCATCGCCCACGATAAGGGATGGGCGGATGCCCACGAGCCGGAGCCCCTGGCCGATAGCCCAAAGAGCAAAGCTGCCTACGGTCGATGCATGGACTTTCGGATCTCGCACGACGCCCCCCTTGCCCACCTGATCCTTCCCGGACTCGAATTGCGGCTTGACCAGCACCAAGACTAGCCCGTCCTGCTTGAGATGTGACAAAGCCGGCGGAAGCACGAGCCGAAGGGAAATGAAGGAGACATCCGCCACGATGAGGTCCACGGCCTCGGGCAGAACAATGCCATAACGCATGTTCGTCCGCTCCATGGAGATGACGCGTCGGTCGGAGCGGAGCTTGGCGGCGAGTTGCCCCGTGCCGACGTCGACAGCATAAACCCTGGCAGCGCCGTGTTGCAGCAGGCAGTCCGTAAAGCCGCCCGTGGACGATCCAATATCCAGGACCGTATCGCCTTGCACTCCGAGGTCGAAACTGGCCAACGCTCCCTCTAGTTTTTCGCCGCCACGGCTGACGTATCTAGGGCGTTGCCTGACGCGGATGGCCGTATCGGCAGCGAGCCTTTGGCCAGGTTTTTCGACGCGTTCCGTGCCACTGAAGACGGCGCCCGCCAAGATGAGGGCTCGGGCTTGTTCCCGGCTCTCCGCCAGCCCTTTTTCCAGGAGAAGTTGGTCTGCTCTGAGAGAGGGGTGTTTGGACTGGCGTGGTGGCATCTGCGGCGGTGGCCCCGTAGACTGGGAAATGCGATGTGCCGGAGGGCGGCAACGGCTTCGTGTTCGGGTGCGTGCGTTTGACAGGCCCCTCCCGCATCATTATACTTTTCTGCTAGGTACTCGCCCAGTTGGATTGAGGAGGCGAGAGCCGGACTCACAGAGGAATTAAGGGCAGTGCCAAAGCGAACGTGGCAACCGAAAAAGAGGCGTCGTCAGCGGCGTCATGGGTTTATGGCGCGGATGGAGACGCCGGGTGGTCGAAAAGTCCTCAGCAGGCGGCGGTTTAAGGGTAGGCACCAGCTCGCGGTGTAGTCGCCGACAAGGGTGGCGCCCCCTGATGGTGGATCAAAGCTTCCAGCGTGACAGGCGACTCCGCAAGAGCAGCGATTTTCAGTTACTCCGTGAGCGCGGGATATCACGTGCTCACCCGCTTCTGATACTCCGTGCCGCTCGGAACGAACTCCCGTATTCTCGTTTTGGGTTCATCGTTGGACGGCGAGTGGCGGCCAAGGCGGTGATCCGTAATCGCCTGCGACGCCGCTTGCGCGAGATCGTCCGGCGCGCCTCAGTACAGGGCGGCTGGGACGTATTGCTCATCGCCCGTAAGGCTGCCATCGAGGAGCAATATGAGACGCTTCAGGAGGCTGTCCTGGAGCTGGTACGCAGGGCGGGTTTGCGGGAGTCATGCTCGGTGGATGCCGCTCGCCTTGCAGCGGAGGCATAATGGCCTACATCACATTACTGCTGATACGCTTCTATCAACGGGCTATATCTCCCTACTGGCCGGGAACATGCCGCTATACGCCAACCTGCTCGCACTACGCCTACGAAGCCATTGGGCGCCACGGATTCTTGCGTGGCGCCTGGCTCGCTGGCCGGCGGCTGGCGCGGTGCCATCCCTGGGGTGGTATGGGGTACGATCCGGTCCCGCCGATAATCGCAGGGGACCCGGCACGCCAGCCATAACGTCATAGATTCGCCACGGCCGTTCGGTGGAGAGAACGGCCATGCGTAAGGGAAGTCTTGATGGCATATCCGAAGGTATCTTGGGGCCGCCAGCCAGCGGGGCGTTTGCTGTTGCTTCCGCTCGTGGCTGCCTTGTTTGTCGTGGTGGGCTGCACCCAATCACGGAGCGCGGCCACGCAAGACTGGTCCGGCGCCGCCCCCAGCGACGGCTTCGTCTATGTAGGCACGAAAGATGGGCGGATTGTGCAGCTAGATGCCGCCACCGGTGCCTCGCGCGCGACGCCGTTTCAGGCCAAGGCCAGTAACGGCGGATTTGCGGCTTTCTATGGGACGCCGACGGTGGCCAATGGCACGCTGTACGCCGGGGGATATCAGGGCATCGTCTATGCCATGGACGCCAAAACGCTAGGCAATGTCCGCACGTTCGAGATCGGCGGCAATCCGCTGACCAAGGGCATTGCAGGCCAAGTGGTGCCCGCGGACGGCGTTGTGGTGGTCGGTGCCGCCGAAGATGCGAGCGCCGGACGGATCTATGTCTTGGACGCCAACTCTCTCAATGAGATATGCCAGTACCCGGCAAAAGGGCAGCCTCCTGTGGGGCGGATATGGTCGACGCCCGCCGTGGCCGATGGTGTCATCTACGTGGGAGACCTGGCGCATCACCTTTACGCCGTGTCGCTGAAGGACTGCTCCTTAGTGTGGTCGTCTCCCGCGGACTTGAACGGCGCTGTGGTTGCTCCGCCGTTCGTTGCCGGCAACTACGTGTATGTGGGCGGGTTCGACCGTAATTTCTATTCAGTAAACCGGCAGACAGGACAAGCCGAGAAGCTCTTTAGCGCCGACAACTGGTTCTGGGGCGGCGTGGCATCAGACGGGACGCGCCTGTTCATACCGAACTTGAGTGGCACCCTCTACGCTTATGATTTACAGGAGCATCGGGTGGTATGGACCTATCCACCACCAGGCCAACAGCGGTCTCCCATCCTGTCCGCTCCAGTGGTCTACGGCAATAACGTGGTCATGGGTTCAGATGCAGGCACCGTCGTCGTGCTGAGGGCTTCCGATGGCAAATTCGAGTGGGACCAGCAGGTGCAGGGAGGGAGCATTCGTGCGCCCTTGACCATCCAGGGGAACATCTTGTTCGTCACCACGGTCAATGGCATGGTAACGGCGATCAACCTGGACACGAAGGCCCAAGTGTGGCAGCACTCGCTGTCTGGCGGGTAGTAGCAGTCCGTTTGCTGGGACTGAAGGAGTGAGATGGAGTTTCTAGCACTCCTCTGGAATGAAATAGTCACCAGGCCGATGACGAACAGCCTGATGCTGCTGTACGTCTACCTGGGCGCTAACCTCGGCCTCGCCATCATCGTCTTCACGCTGGTGGTGAGGGGGCTTTCGTACCCTTTGGTCGTGCGGCAGCTCCGGCAGATGCGACGGATGCAAGAGTTGCAGCCGCGCATCAAGGCTGTCAATGACCGTTATAAGGACGATCCGCAGCGGCGGGGCCAAGAGGTGATGAAGGTCTACAAGGAAGTGGGAGTCAATCCAGTAGGCTGCCTTGGGCCGATGATCATTCAGATGCCCATCTTCATTGGGCTCTTCTGGGCCATTGAGTATGTCCTGCCCTTCACGCCCGAGAACCTAGCCGGACTCGCCAACAGGCTCTATAGCTGGCTGCCCGGCGTACAAAACGCCGTGCCGATAAACCCACAGATCCTTGGTATGAACCTGGCGCTGGAGACGCTGCGCTCGGGGAGCATCATTGGGTTTGTATTGGTCGCACTGTCAGGCGTGACCATGTTCGTGCAGCAGAAGATGAGCCAGGTGGCCTCGGCAGACCCCAGCCAACAGGCCCAACAGCGAATGATGACGCTGATGTTCCCTGTTATGTTCGGGATGTTCAGCTTGTTCTTTCCCATTGGCCTGGTCATCTACTGGGTGACGTCCAACCTTGTCGGAATCGTTATGCAATACTTCGTTTCCGGTTGGGGCGGCCTCCGCCGGCAGCCTGAGTTGGCAGGACCCCGGCTTGGGCCAACACTGAGCACGACCCCTACTCGGCGAGGGGCGGTCCCACCGGCCAAGGAGCATAAAGGCGATGCAGCAACAGAGTCTGGTGCGGACGGGCAAGACAGTGGACGAGGCGATAGAGCTGGCGGTGCTCGAGCTCGGCGTAGGCCGCGACGAAGTCGAAATCGACGTTCTTAGCAAGGGCCGGGCTGGCATCCTCGGCATCGGCTCCGAGCCGGCCAAGGTACGCGTAGCGCTCATCACGAGTGGCGATAGCAACGCCGCGGCCGGCCTCGCCGTCGTCAGTGACATTCTGAAAGCATTGGGTGTGGAGGCGAGGCCGACGATCCGAAGCTCGGGCAATTCCGATGAGCCTGCGATCATCGATATTCAAGGTGACGATGCGGGCCTTATCATCGGACACCGGGGCGAGACGCTCCGCTCGCTACAGTTCATCACGAACATGATCCTGAGCCACCAACAAGGCAGGTCCTCCAACGTTGTCGTGGATGTGGAGCGCTACCGCGACCGGCGCGTCCGGCAGCTCCAGACACTCGCAAGGCGCACGGCTGACCGCGTTGCCAGCACGGGCCGCCCGGCCACTCTAGAGCCGATGCCTCCCGCCGACCGGCGCATCGTTCACATGGCCTTGGCCGATCATTCCGGAGTTTCGACGGAGAGCTCGGGCGAGGGCAGCCAGCGACATATCACCATTCGTCCTACAGGTGCGGGAGGTTGGTCGTCGGCGGGCACCGACCGCTCCAACCGCGCCAATGGCCGCCGTCGCTCGGCGCGGAGTGAGCAGGGGTAACACCGGTCCGGATGGATTCCACTGCTTCGTTCCGAAGGGCCTATTTCCTCAGCAAAGAACGGCTGGTTCTAACGCTGGCACTGCCTTATGCGCTCCTTTACGGCGCTTCACTGTCTGCCTGGCCTTGGCGCATTCTTGGGTGGCCGGGTGTCGTCGGGTCGTTGACTCCGCCGAGCATCCTCCTGCTGGCGCTGGCTGTGGCTGCGGCCGCCTACGCAATCGGCCGGAAGCTGCCCATGGGCATGTTGACGTGGGTACCGGCAGGGGCGGGAGCACTGGTGCTACTGGGCGTAGGGCTTCTGCCGCCCGATATGGGAGAGGCGGTCGCGTTGCTGGCGACCATGATCGTGACAGGCGTCATGTTTTTCTTGACGCTTGGGATTGCCATAGCCGTGGCGAAACATGGCGTGCGCCTGTCTATTTCCATTATGGCGCTATTCGTCATGGCCCAGGCTGCCCGATTCCCGATCTTCGAGGTCAACGCTGTCAGTCCCATCGCCCACGCTTCGCTCTTCACGGCAGCCGCTGCGTTGCGGTCTGCTATCGAGCTTGCCGCTCTCGTGTGGTTGGCGTCACGGCTGGTTACGGCTCCGCCGGAAGCGGGCCGGCGCTACGCCCTGATCATTGTGTGGCTAACGCTCGTCCACGGCGTCATTGCCGGGTGGGAGGACCCGATCCTACAGGGGAATCTCTCTCTGGCCCAGGTGATGGAGGAATTTACCCGCTGGTTCCTGCCAGCAGCAGCGCAGATCGGCATCGTTGCGGTGCTGGCCCGCTTCCGTAATTCCACGGTCCCGCAGGGCGAAAGCGGCTTCTCAGAGGTGAGCGCAACCGGGGATACGGGCTCTGGGGCTGGCGCGGCTATGGCCCAGACCAGAGTGACTCCCCGCTCGTCGCGACGGCGGCGCAGCCGTCGTAATTCTCTACGTCCGTCTTAGTCTTGAGCTCCATGCGGATGCCTTGAAGACGGGCTCTTAGCGCCCGGGAAGGCTTTTCCCGGCGGAGCGGTGCCGCCGCTGTTTTGGAGATGCTGGGCCAAGCATTCGGCGTTGCTCTACCTTGTTTTCAAGGTGGTGGCGCTGCTAACGCCTTTGCGGGCAATCAGCACCCTGCTATCATGCCACGGTTATGGACGCGCGCGAGACGATACACCAGAGGCTCATGCAGGCAGTGCATGCAGCCCAGGAGCAGGGGTTCCTACCCGCGGCGGAAGTGCCAGAGACGGCAATCGAACGACCGCAGAACCCGGACCACGGGGATTTCGCGAGCAGCCTGCCATTGCGCTTAGCCCGCACTGCCCGAATGGCCCCCCTCAAGATCGCCGAAGGCCTATTACCCCTGATCCCGCAGGGGGACCCTGTAGAGAGGTCCTGGGTAGCCCCCCCGGGCTTCTTGAACTTTTCTTTGCGAACGGAGTGGCTGCAGCGTCAGGTCGAAGAGGTTATCGCGGCCGGCGAGACGTATGGCAATACGAAAGTGGGCGTTGGGAAGCGGGTCCAGGTGGAGTTTGTGAGCGTAAACCCCACGGGGCCAGTGCATGTGGGGCATGCGCGTGGGGCCGTGCTGGGGAGCGCGCTGGCCGCGGCGCTTTCCTCCGCCGGGTTTGAGGTGACCCGCGAGTACTACGTAAACGATGCCGGCACGCAGATGGAATTGTTCTACGCTTCCACCTATGCGCGTTACGCTCAGGCGCTGGGTGTAGAGGAGTCGCTGCCCGAAAATGGCTACCGAGGCGAGTACTTGGCGGACCTTGGTAGGTCTCTGGCGCAGGAATACGATGATCACTTCCTGAAGATGGAGCGTGCGCAGGCTATTGCGGAGATCGGGGCTATTGGGCTGGAGCGCATGCTTGAGAGCATCCGGGCGGACTTAGCGCGGATCGGCGTGGAGTTCGATGTCTGGTTCAGAGAGCGTGACCTGTTCAAGGACAAGCGGTTCGAACAGGCCATGCGCACGCTGAAGGACCGTGGGTACACGGTCGAGCGTGAGGGTGCGGTATGGTTCGCGTCCTCGTTGCTGGGCGAAGAGAAGGACAACGTCCTTATTCGCACGACTGGCCAGCCCACTTACTTCGCGTCGGATATCGCTTATCACCGTGACAAATTTGAGGGACGGGGCTTCGACCGTGTCATCGACATTTGGGGCGCCGACCACCAGGGGCACGTGCCAAGGATGAAGGCGGTGCTCCAAGCGCTGGGCATCGACCCGGAGCGATTGACCATTATCATTTCCCAGCTTGTCACGCTAAAGCACGGCGGGGATATCGTGCGGGCGTCCAAGCGCACGGGGCAGATCGTGACGTTAGCGGACCTGGTGGACGAGGTCGGCGCGGATGCTTGCCGCTACTTTTTCCTGGCCCGCGCCGCCGAGAGCCAGATGGACTTCGACTTGGAGCTGGCCAAGAAGCAATCGGCGGACAACCCGGTCTATTACGTGCAGTATGCGCATGCGCGCATTGCTGGAATCCTCCGGCAGGCCAAAGAGCGTGGGGTGGCCTGGCACGATGGGGACGTGTCGCTACTGTCTGATGACGCTGAGCTTGACTTGATACGTAAGATGCTCCT
This sequence comes from Dehalococcoidia bacterium, assembly GCA_046705745.1. Lineage (GTDB taxonomy): Bacteria > Chloroflexota > Dehalococcoidia > Lucifugimonadales > Australimonadaceae > JBJKQC01. The sequence goes on along the minus strand of JBJKQC010000011.1, from coordinate 9,193 downwards.
TTTGCCGGAACACGTAGATACTATTGCGGTCACCCTCGCGCCGCATGCGCTACCCCATTATGCAGGGGAACTGGCAACGGCCTTCCACTGGTTTTATGACCACTGCCGCGTGCTGTCATCTGATCCGGCGGATGCCCATCTCATGAAGGCGCGCCTCAAGCTGGTGCAAGCCAGCAAGACGGTGCTGGCTCGCACGCTCGGCCTGATGGGCATGAGCACGCCCGAGACCATGTAGACGGCGCACGACAGCGCAGAGAAGAGCGCCCTCTGGACAGCAGGTTGAGGCATCATCCCATTTGGCCACATGCAGACTGGGCCCTCACGGTAGACTACGGGCACACAGGAGGTGGGCATGGCGGACAAGCAAAGCTGGTTCGAGCGGGGTATGGAGGCGGCAAAGCTGTTGCAGGAGCCCCTATCCTCGGCAAGCGAGGCTGTCGGCAGCAGGGGGCTTCAGCGCGAAGTGGCCGAGTACACCGAGGTCTTCACGCAAGTTACATTGGGTATGCATGATGACTTGGTCGCGGCGAGACGATGGGTCCGAAGGCTCATCTTTCTCTCCCTGCTGGCGCTTGCCGTAGGGTTGGGTGCGTTGGGGGTGGCGCTGTGGACGCTGATCTCCTAGACATATCCCGCGCATACCGCCGCCGCAAGGGTCCGCGCGACAAGCAAGAAGCTCGTGACGATCTTTTGGACCTTTATGAGTACTATACCGGAGCGGACCTGGAGACGCCCAAGCTGAAGGTTGGTTGGGCAGACCGAGCCATGGCCAGGAGTGCGGGCTTTGCCGCCCGCACTGTCAGCAATCTGTTGGGACTTGGGCCACTGAAGCATCCGGCATCTCTGTTGGCCCGCCAGGGCATCCAACGTTCCCGTGAGACGGCCAAACTCATCAGCAAGGTCCGGGACGATCGGGACTCATTGGAGGAGTTGATGTGAGGCGGCCTGTCGTGGACTGCTTGCCCGGCCTTACCCACTGAGCAGATGCGTCTGGAAGTCGTTCTCGAAGTTTGCCAGCGGGATGTCGAACGTACGCTGACCAATCAGCGGAAGCGTCGGCTCAAACACAGCGCCGACGATTATCTGGTAGTGGGTTTTTTCTCCCGCCTCGACGTGAGTCGGCCACCACTCGTCCAATTTCGCGTTTGTAATGAAGAAGTGCATCGGGACCGGCGTGTCTTGACCGGGCTGGAGCACAATCGAGCTCCCGGTGCTCCCTTGCCCAACCGTGATACTGTTCATGACGAACTGGAAGTCGATGCGCGAGATGGGAATAGGCACCGGAGTATTGTTGTATACCATCACCGTGCCGTCGATATTGGTCGTCTTCGAGTTCGTGGCTCCCCAGTGGAATTGGCGAGATTCGATGGTAACCCCGTAGCCCCCTACCAGGGTTAGTGTTTGGGGCGTATTGGAGTTGGCGGCAGCGAGGAGGTCTGTCTGGAAGGAATTCGTGAAGTCCGGGCCCGGCACACTAAGGGCCCACCCCAAAATGTGGGTTTCGCCGTAGGGAGCGATCCGCAGGGTCGTTCGCTCGCCGTTGGCGATGTGCGTCGGCCACCAATCAGCGATGCGGCTGTTGTCTATGGCGGTCACGATCTTGATCGTGGAGACGCCTTCCGGCAGGTGCACGCCTTTGCTTTGGCCTTGGCCCACCTGAATATCGTTCAAGAAGACCCTATCGCCGAGGCTGAGGTTATTTAGGCCAAGGCTTACAGAGTTGGGATTGTCCAAGACGATGGATGTGACGATATCAGTCTGCTGTGCAGTCACGTCTCCCCAGGAGTTGTGGACCTCTTCGACCCGCGGCACTTTCAGAGCGCCGGCCGCGAATGCAGCGGCAACGCCGCCCGCCACCAGTAGGACGAGCGCGACGAGACCTCCCCCTATCGCCAGCAGAAGTTTGAACATTGGGGGTACTCCCGGGACAATCGGTGGTTAACGTTGGACCGCCGCCAAGGCCAGCCGCCAACTGAACAGCATGACGCCGATCACGCCGATAGAGACGAGCTCGAAGCCAAGCGCGAAGGAGCGGTCGAATACCAAATCACGCACGCCATTGCCCAGGATGCCGGCAAGAAGCCAGGCTAGGGGAATAACATTCAGGGTCCGCCGAGGCGAACCGATGAGCGAAGGCGTGAATACCTTGGCCAAGAGTCCGACAACGATCCATGCGACAGCGAAGGTAACCGTGGTCCGTGCGAAGAGCCCAGGCGTGAGAGCCAAGCCATGACTTGCAGCGCCTAGCACCGGAAATAGCAGCAGGACAATGAAGTCACCAGCGGCGGCCGTCACGGGCAGACGGCGGGCGCCTACTGTCACTTTCACGATCAGCCTCCTCTTACGACACGTATGAACCGTCGTCGGCCCACACGGAGCAACGCGCCGAAGGGTACGTTGACGGCGTCATCGTTCACCTGCTCGCCATTTACTTCGACGGCATGTTGCTGAAGCAGCCGCTTGGCGTCGCTTCGGCTTTCGGCAAGTCCGGCGGCTATGAGCAGACGTGACATGTCGGCCGTGAAGTGCTCGTTGTTTAGCTGTGCGACTCCTTCGGTAGCTGGCGTTACGGCGAACTCGGGGACTTCCGCCGGCGCTTCGCGCTGCTGAAAGACGCGCTCGAATTCGGCGCGCGCCAGGCGGGCGGTCTCGGCGGAATGGAATTCTGTGACTAGTTCAGTGCCGAGGCGTTTCTTGAACTCCATTGGGTTGACGCTATGGTCGTTTATGGCCTCGCGCATCTGACCGATTTCGGGCTCCGGCATGTCCGTGAGTAGGTCGAAGTACAGCGGGATGACGTTGTCCGGCAAGGACATGATCTTGCCAAACATGTCTTTCGGCGTGTCCTCTATCGCGATGTAGTTGCCCAAGGATTTGCCCATGCGCCGGATGCCGTCTGTCCCTGGGAGGATGGGCATGAGGAAAATGAGCTGAGGGCGCTGGCCCATTTTTTCCTGGAGCTCGCGGCCCACCATCAGGTTGAAGAGCTGGTCGGTGCCGCCGAACTCGACATCCGCCTGAATAGCAACGGAGTCGTAAGCCTGGAGGAGCGGGTATAGCAGCTCCGTCACGCCGATGGGTCGTTGCTCCGCGTAGCGCTTGGCAAAGTCATCCCTGTGCAGGAACTGGTTCACCGTGAAGAAGGAGGTGAGCTGAATGACCTTGGCTAGGTCGAACTTGCCGAACCATTCGCTCTGGTACACGGCCTGCGTCTTGGACGCGTCCACTATCTTGAAGAACTGCCGCATGTAAGTCTCGGCGTTTTGCTTGACCTCCTCGCCGCTCAGCATGGTCCGGGTATCGGACCGACCGGAAGGGTCTCCGATCTGGGCCGTCCAGTCTCCCACGATGAGGATGAGCTGATGGCCCAAGTCCTGGAGCTGACGGAGCTTGCGTAACCCAACGACATGACCCAGATGCAGATCAGGGCGACTGGGGTCGAAGCCCATCTTAAGGCGCATGGGCGTACCCTGTTGGAGTCGCTCAACGAACTGCGCCTCGGGGATGATTTCCGCAACGCCGCGCTTCGTTATCTTGTGGAGCAACTCCGGGGCTAGCTTGGGCATCCCTCCCCCTACTCGCGGTCACTCTGTGCGGCTGCTGCCTCCGCGAGCGCTTGCCTGGCGGCGGCGACGTCGCGGTGCATTTGGGCGATGAGCGCGTCTACGGAGGCGAAGCGCTCCTGCCCTCGAAGACGTTCAATAAACTCCAGCCGGACATGCTTGCCGTACAGGTTGCCTTCGAAGTCGAGGACAAACGCTTCCACCACCCGCGGGCCCGTCTCGTGAAACGTTGGCTTGATGCCCACGCTCGCGGCAGCAGGGTAGCAGGCGTTGTCGACGGTTACCCAGGCAGCATAGATCCCGTCCGCGGGCAATGCCTGCAACGGGCCCAGGCCCAGGTTGGCGGTGGGGAAACCCAGAAGGCCGCCTCCGCGCTGCTCGCCTTCCACGACAGGGCCATCAAGTGCGAAGGGACGTCCTAACAACAAAGCGGCACGTCCGACATCGCCGTCCGCTACAGCTTGCCGCACGGTTGTGCTCCGTACTGCCAGGCCATTTCGATAGAAGGGTTCAATCACCTCCACCGTATAGCCGAGGCGCGTACCCATCTGTTGGAGCACGGGAATGGTGCCCTCACGGTTGTGACCGAGAGCAAAGTCGGGACCGACAAGCAGGTGCCGCAGACCCAGGCAGTCCACGAGGGTCCGAATGAATTGCTCAGCACTTAGGAGTGATATTTCTCGGGTGAAGGTGATGGGCAGCACTTTGGCGGCGCCGGACGCGCGGAGTAGTTCCAGTCGCTCGCTCAGCGAGGTGAGCAGCACCACGCAGACCTCGGGGCGGAGGACTGTGAGCGGATGATTGGCCAACGTGACGACAACAGGCGTGAGCCCCCGCCGCGAGGCTGCCTCCCTCAGCCGCTTGACGAGGTACTGGTGGCCCAAGTGGACGCCATCGAAGACGCCCAGGGTCACGGCGCTCGGGCCCGAGGGCCGTTCCGCCTGAAGCTCTTCGCACAGAGTCGTCAAAGTAACCTACCAGTCCGCGAGAAAACGGTATTCCTATCCTACCGGCTGGAGCGCCAGCGTCCGGTATGCTTCTGTCACGAGGGAGTCAGTCTCGTCCCAGCTAATGCAGGCGTCAGTAATGGAGACGCCGTACCGAAGGCTGGACGGATCCCCTTCGAGTTTCTGATTGCCGGCGAACAGATTGCTTTCCACCATCAGCCCTACCAGATTGGCATTTCCTTGCATCCGTTGGTTGATAACGTCGTGGAAGGCGATGGCCTGACGTGTATGGTCCTTCTCCGAGTTCGCGTGGCTGCAGTCCACCATGACGCGGGGAGGCAGCCCGGCATTTTCCAGCTTGGACTGGACGGCCGCCACACTCTTCGCCGAGTAATTGGTGCCGTTGGTTCCGCCACGCAGGATGAGATGCCCGTAAGGGTTCCCCGCAGTGTGGATGATACAGGTTCGACCATTCCGGTCGAGCCCTAGAAAAGCATGAGGCGACCTGGAGGAGATCATTGCATCGATGGCGATCTGAGAATTGCCATCAGTCCCGTTCTTGAAGCCAACGGGCATGCTGAGGCCGCTGGCCATCTGGCGATGTGTCTGACTTTCCGTAGTGCGGGCGCCGATGGCCGCCCAGGAGACGGTGTCGGCGAGGTATTGTGGGACGATGGGATCCAAGAATTCAGTCCCGGTCAGCAGGCCTAGTTCTCCGAAGCGGAGGAGCAGGGAGCGCGCCAGCCGGAGCCCTCGCTGGATGTCGAAGGTGTCGTCCAGGTGGGGGTCATAGATAAGGCCTTTCCAGCCGATGGTCGTGCGCGGCTTTTCGAAATACACGCGCATCACGATGAGCATCCGTTCTCGGACGCGGTCCGCGAGGTCCTTGAGCTTCTTGCCGTACTCGATAGCGGCCTGCTCGTCGTGGATGGAGCAAGGGCCTACGATGACCAGCATCCGGGTGTCATCGCCCCGCAGGATGGCCTTTATCTCCTCCCGCCCTTGCAGTACCGTCGACTCCACTTTGGGCGAGACCGGCAACTCTTTGAGGAGCTGGTCAGGGGAGATAAGCGGCTCGATCTTTCTGATGTTCACGTCGGCCGTGGAGTGCGCCATGACGCAATCCCTCTCTTTCTTGACTTGAATCGTTGGCGAAATTGTCAGGAGGGAAGCGGGAGCGGTTAGCGATAGGAGTAGCTAACGCTCCCCAGCCGCGTAAACAGCGGGGAGAGGCAGGCGCCGTTCCGCGCCCACAAGCCGCGGGCGCGGAGGCGCGTTGTGCCTGATACGCATAGGACCGTCACTGCTTCAGCGTTCCTCGGGCCCGCAACTGCCGGGCGCCTTTCAAGTACACGTGAACGAGGTCTTCTTTCCGCTTCTCCGTATTTATCAGGAGCATTACTCGGATAACCGAAGCCGCCGCTCCCGGTACGGCAATCTCATGCGAAGACCACAGCGCCGTGTGCTCCCATCCCAGACCTACTCGGGCGGCGACCGCCGGGAATTCAGCGTCCAAGTCGGGAGTCGTAGTAAAGAATACCGCAGCGATGTCGTTTTCGGCAATATCATTGGCCGCCACCAGCGCGCGGAGCAGTTCTTCGGTTGCGCCGAGGATCGCCGCGCGGGTGTTGGCATCCGCCGTGGTCGCGCCACGGAGGCCCAGGCATTGGATCATGGCTGACTTGTCCTCCAGCGATGCCACTAGTCCTCACGTCCTGCCAGCCTGCGTATGAAAGCAGCGGCCTTGGAGGCGCGCTCCGAGGGCGGCGCGGAGTCTATCACGTTGATGAGCGCGGTGCCCACGGCGGCGGCGTCAGCGTATTTGCCGACTGACTCCACGTGTTTGCGCTCCGAGATGCCGAAGCCTACCGCAATGGGCAGGGGCGTATGCTTACGAACGCGCGCGATGAACTCTGGGAGTGCGGCCGGTAGGTCGGTACGCGCGCCTGTGACACCCGTCACGCTAACGCAGTAGACAAATCCCTCCGCTTCCTTCGTGCCAACCGCTATGCGCTCGTCCGTGCTGGTGGGCGCCAGCATGCTAATGAGAGAGAGACCATTTGCATGGAGGGCTGTCCGCAATTGCCCCGATTCTTCCGGAGGCAAGTCCGGAACGATTAGCCCATCCACTCCTGCTTCGGCGCAGTCCTTGGAATAGGCATCTATGCCATAGGAGAGGATGGGATTGTAATACCCCATGAAGATGAGGGGCACGCGAACGCCATTCGCTCGCAAGGTCCGTGCTGCTTCCACGCACCGGTGCGAGTCCATGCCGCCTTCCAGTGCTCGGTAGCTTGCGGCTTGTATGGTGGGACCGTCCGCCAGCGGGTCGCTGTAAGGGACGCCCAGTTCGATGAGGTCGGCGCCAGCTGCTTCGATGGCCGGAACAATGGCCATGGTGTCTTCCAGGGAAGGGAAGCCGATGGTGACGTAAGGAATAATGCCGGTGCGATGCTCGTCCCGCAAGCGCCGGAATGCCTGCTCCATGCGCTGGGTCACCATTACGCTCCAACAAGGGGAATGTGGACTACGAAAAGACCATGCTCAAGGCTATCGCGTTTTGGGCGGTATGGGCTAGTACACACGGCCACACAGAACCGGAGCGCCAGTATACGGCAGCAAACACGATACCGCTCAAAAAGGCTGGGATCGCCCGCGCTAGCTCCAGATGGGCTGCACCGAAGACCGACGCGCTGATGAGAGCACTTATCAAGAAACCCAACCGCTTGGCAAAGCCCGCGAAGAGGAAGCCGCGAAAGAACGTCTCTTCCGAAAATGGCGCAATGATGACTATCGAGACGAAAGACGGCCACGGCATTTGGCTAAAGTCCACTCCCGAAGGCAGCGGGCTTGGGACGAGCCGGTCCGAGATCGTGCTGGCGATAGCTACATAGACGACCGAAGCGAGCAGGCTACCACCCAGGGCGATCGCCCCCCAGCCAAACAGCTTCCAGGAAGGAAGATGCACATGTCCGAGTAATTGGGCCGCCGGACCGCGCCGAAAGGGACCGAGCGCGAACGCTACGCCGATCATGCTGAATTGCAGCACGAAGGTCGAAAACAGCACGGCCCAGAGGGTATCTGAAGGCACCTTGGCTATCCAGACAATGAAGAGGAGTACTCCGGTCGAGGCGGCATTCACTGCAATGAAGGCGATTATGCCTAGGAATGCCGCTCTCGGTCCCCAACTTACCTGGATAGGGGAAGGGTGATGTTTGCCCAACATTCCGGGGGGGAAGGCCATATGTGCCATCCTAAACTAGGCCGTAATGAGCGGCAAGGCTTGATGGCGCGGTTGACACCATCGTCTTTGTACTGTTACGATACTCCCTGCTTACACGTTTTCCGCGGAGAAGGGAAGTAGTAGGGACAACCACTGCCCCAGCGAGCCGGCGCGAAGGTGAGAAGCCGGTGGCAGCAGGATTCTGAACTCGTCCCCGAGCGGCTAGCCTGAAACGCATCGTGACCGATGCCTGTAGGGCGGCGGCGCGCACCGTTATCGCGTATGGAGCCGCTTCCCGGTCAACCGGGAGGAACAAGGGTGGTACCGCGGGCATTTCTTTGAAGACCCGTCCCTTTACTGGGACGGGTCTTTTGCTCATGTAAGGGAACGAGGCCCTGCCGAAGGGGCCTATAGAGACCTGGTGACGTTATGCAATTAACCGGCGCGCAAATGATCTGCGAGAGCTTGCTCAGGGAAGGCGTGGAGACCATGTTTGGGCTGCCAGGGGGCGCTATTCTGCCTCTCTACCAGACCCTGCCCGAATACCCGGCGCTGCGCCATGTGCTCGTGCGCCATGAGCAAAACGCAGGCCACGCCGCCGACGGCTATGCCCGCGCTTCCGGCAAAGTAGGCGTTTGCATCGCCACATCTGGACCGGGCGCGACGAACCTGGTGACGCCATTGGCGACTGCCATGATGGACTCGGTTCCCGTAGTGGCCATTACCGGGCAAGTGCCCCGCGCAGCCATTGGGCGGGACGCCTTCCAAGAAACGGACACGACGGGCATCACAGCGCCCGTCACAAAGCACAATTATCTTGTCCTCTCGGCGTCCGATGTGCCCCGGGTGATGAAAGAGGCATTTCACATTGCACGGTCGGGACGGCCAGGTCCCGTGCTAGTGGACATCCCCCGCGATGTCCTCACGGAGCGAGCGGAGTTCACCTACCCGGAGCACGTGAACCTGCGCAGCTACAAGCCGACCCTGGAAGGTCATGGCCAGATGATCAAGCGGGCGGCCAGGCTGATCAGCGAGTCCCAGCGGCCGCTCCTGCTGGCGGGCCACGGTGTACTGATCTCCAGGGCTTTCGCCGAGTTGCAGGAAGTGGCTGAGAAGGCGCAGATACCGGTGGTCACGACGCTCCTGGGTATAAGCGGCTTTAGCGGCGATCATATTCTGAGTATCGGTATGCCGGGAATGCACGGTCAGGCGTACGTCAACTGGGCCATTGACCAGGCGGACCTCATCATTGGGGTCGGCATGCGCTTTGATGACCGTGTAACGGGGAAGATCAGCGCCTTTGCTCCGCGGGCCAAGGTTATTCATATAGACATCGACCCTGCCGAGGTTGGCAAGAACGTCCGTGTCGCTGTGCCGATCGTGGGCGACGCCAAGCGCGTGTTGCACGCGCTGGCCAAGGAGATCGAGCCGGCGACGCATACGGAGTGGCTCAGAGAGAT
>JBJKQC010000010.1:0-2645 GCA_046705745.1 Dehalococcoidia bacterium | reverse complement strand
CCCCATACATTTGCGGAAGCGCCAGGAGCAGCCCGCCAAGCGCCACACCTCCGACTGCGGGCCGCGCCCACTCCGCACGGCCTTTCCACAGGAAGTCCCCCACGTCCTCCAACTTGTAAAGGACCGTCTTGAACCCGTACCCGACGAGCCCCGCGGCGAGCCCAAGTAGCGCGATGAGCAGGTAGGTGTAGTCGTGGCCCACCACGAGGTCATGAGGGATCTGAGAGAAGAAAGGCGCCGACCCGAAGAAGGCGCGGCTCACCAGGTCGGCCGTAACCGCGGAAAGGATCGTGGCGAAGAGCGCGTCGAGTGAGAATTCCCGAAGAACGATCTCGAATCCGAAAAAGAGGCCGGTGAGGGGCGCAATGAACGTCGCAGCGATGCCGCCCGCCGCCCCGCAGGCGACGATGATGCGCAGCCGGGTCTCCGACATCCGCACCAACTGGCCTAAGGTCGAGGCGGCTGCCGACCCGATCTGTACGATGGGGCCCTCGCGCCCTACTGAGCCGCCGGTCCCGATGCAGATAGCGGAGGCCAAAGCCTTTATGATGGTCACTGGTGGGCGGATCCGGCCGCCGTTCTCAGCCACGGCGAGCATGACTTCGGGCACGCCGTGCCCACGCGCCTCGCGTGCGAAACGCTGGATCAATGGCCCGTAGATGAGTCCCCCAAGAATGGGGATCAGCAGCAGGAACCAGAACCCGAACCAAGGCAAGTGGAGGCTGCCAACCCGGCCCTGTTGTCCAAACTCGTTATGGCCGGTCGCCAACCAGGTGAAGGCGAAGATCAGCCACCGAAACCCGACTGCGCCGAAGCCCGCAACGATACCAACCACGAGCGCCATGACGACGAGTCCGAGGCGTGAGCCGCGTAGCCACGCGGAGGCCCCCCGGATAGCCGTCATATAGGGAGAACTTTCTGTCGCTACGAGTGGAGCTGTTTGAGGCTTGCCAGATTTTTCGACTTCGTTTGCGGCAGGTGTGGTCATTCTGTTTTCATGGTCCTCGGGAATCTCTTCCAGCTCGCCCATCTCCTCCTAAAGCCCCAGCGGCGTAGCTACTGGGTCCGCATGTACCTCTCCGGCGGCTGGGGCAAGACCGCGAAAGGCCTGCACGAGGTCCCGGCGCTCTGCGTTTGGCGCCGACGCCAAGATGTGACAGGTATCCTCACGGCATCGTCCTAGTACGCTCTGCACGATCCGGCGGTCGTGAAAGTCGGGCCAAACCCCGCAACCGGCTGCGCCGGATTGCCCACGGCGCCAGATGGGAGGCTTACCCGCAGGCCGATCGCCCGGAATCGTGGCCGACGGGCTAACATCCACCGTCTCTGCACGGTCGACCAACCGCTGTATGCCTCGCGACCCGAGGGCGGTCCGGGCGGGGTGCTGCTGTAGCGAGACCTTGGCCTCGTGATATGAGAGCAATCTGGCGGTTGCCGCTGGGAGCAGCCGACTTACCGCGGAGGCTGCGTATGTCGGCTCGTCGGGCGGGCCTCCCGCCTTCCTATTACGCATACGTTAAATCATTCTAGCACCAAGGAAATGCTCCCGAGAAGCACGATAGACGTGTCTAATCTCTCAGTCATGTCTTCGCCAATGCAGTTTCAGCGTGAACCGCTGGAACGATACGCTGGCGCGACCGCAGAGAATGGCGCTCGCATACCTGTCGGCATCAACCTGAGGTCGGCCGCAAGATCCGGCATTTCACCGCGCTTGTCCTACCAGCCGGCGCACCGATGAGTAATGCCCAGCACATACCAGCACGTCTGCGGTCTAACCGTTTCTCTGCATCGCGGAGTAGACCTTTTCCGCGCTGATAGGCAAATCGGAGATGCGGGCGCCGACAGCGTCCACAACGGCATTGGCAATGGCCGGCGCCGTCGGGGCATTGGACGTCTCTCCGATGGCCTTGATGCCGAAGGGCCCAACGCCCTTGCCCGGCTCCAGAATGACTGTCTTCAACTCCGGAATATCAGCGATGTTGGGAATCTTGTAGTCTGCGAAGGACAGGGTGGAGATGCGCCCATCTTCGCGCGGCAGCTCCTCCATGAGGCCGAACCCGATGCCCATCATCGACCCGCCGTTGATCTGCCCCTGGTGGCCGATAGGATTGATGATGCGGCCGGTGTCATGGGCAGTGGTCAGCTTCAGCAGCTTCACCTGGCCCGTCTCCGGGTCCACATGGACCTCTGCTACCTGGGCGCAATAGCCCGTTACGTCCACGTCGTGCCTGCCGGCCACGGCAGACGCCCTGCCGACGATAGCCCTACCAGTTCGGGCGACTATCTCCTTCCAAGGTTTGGACTCGCCGGTGTCCGACCGGACCAGCTGGTCGCCTTGCACGGTCAGCTTGTCCTCCGGCCAGTTGTCCAGCTCGGCGGCGAGCTTGAATAGGTCCGTCTGGGCCTCCTTCAAGGCTGTGTCGGCGGCGATGGTGCCGAGGTTGGTGACGCGGCTCCCGCCGATGCCCTGGTCGGAGTCCACCAGGCCGGTTTCCGCGACACGCAGGGCGACACGGTGCGCTGGCAGGCCCATGGACTCGGCCACCACCTGCTGCAGCACCGTATAGGCGCCCGCCCCTTGCTCGAACAGGGGTGTTGTGATTACTACCGAACCATCAGGCTCTAGCGAGACGATGGAGTTTACC
>JBJKQC010000009.1:0-3241 GCA_046705745.1 Dehalococcoidia bacterium | reverse complement strand
CACTAATAAGCGACCGAACGGAAAAGGGGCCCCCCGCCAGTGCGGGGCCCCTTTTCCGTTCGGTCGCTGCCTCCCCGACGCTTACTGTTGGCGGATGTCCAGCGTGAATCCCCGTTCCTCATCAGCTATCGTTTGTTTGTAGTCAATGAGCACTTTCGTCGGATATCCCAACGAGGCGTCGTACGTGGCGTCAATGCGATATGCCCTCTCGTCTATAGCCTGCTGTACCAGGTCAAACAGTTGAGGGACAGTCATGTAATTGCTGGCCTTTGGAGTCCCAGGGGCCGCCACGCCCTCGGCATACTGCACTCCCATGATGGTGCCGTTCACTACCGTGAGCTCCACGGGCCCTGAATACGCGGGAGCGCAGAAACAGGTCCAGTGGAAGGTCGCGGTGTAGTCCTTGGGTCCCTTGGCTGCCCAGAGCGCCCGGGCCTCGTCCAGTTGGGCCTGCGCGGCGGCATAGTCGACGGGAGGCGTGAAAGAGACATTGGTGTCGTTCACCAGGATGGTGTACGTAACGCCGCTTTCGAACGCATACGCCAAAGGAATAGACATCCCATGGGTCCTGTATATCTGCGAGCATGGCGTGTCATTAGCCACCGGTACCTTGTTGAGTATATTGACCACCAGCAAATGCTTACTGCTGAACTGACCATCTTCCACGGACCAACCGGCAAATGAGTGGCAACCGTTCGGCAGAGCGGACACCACGTGCAGGACATATTGGTCAGAACTAGCGCTGCTCGGGCCCACTTCCGCGCTCACGATAGGAGCATTGATTAGCTTCTGCGGATTCGGGTCGCGCGGGTCTGTCCACAGGATACGTATTAATTGCGCTGTCTGAAAAAAGTCCGGCGCCCGCCCATCCCCGGAGCCGCCGACGCCCCCATCCGGGTGAGCAATGAGTTTGCCGTCAGCGCTGTAGAGATCGCTGGGGATATCGCAACAGCGCTGGGGCACGAAGTAGACCGTCTGCCCTTGATAGCGGTATTCGCTAACGGTGAGCGGTGGGTTGGCCATAGCCTGTCGCTCGAACCCTGAAATCAGGTCCCGAAGCCAGGCAGGGGCGTCGCCGAGGTCGGCGGTGGGCGAAGGCGTAACGGTGGGGCTAGGGCTGATTGGCGTGGGCGTCGAGGCCGGCACTTGCGCTCCGCAGGCCGCAAGGCCCAGGCTCAGAGCGACAACAACGCTGAATATGGGAACCTTCCGGAGCATGTGGTACTCCTCCAAGTGTGAATCTGGGAACGCATACTTCCCTGTGTAAAGTGAGACGTGCGAGGGCGCAGAAAAGTTCCCTCGCAGTACCCCGCACCAGGCAAGGCAGCTACCTGGAACCCACTAGGTCACGCCCACTAGGTCACGCCCACTAGGTCACGCCCACTAGGTCACGCCCACTAGGTCACGCCCACTAGGTCACGCCCCCTAGGTCACGTAAGAAGTCGGCCGCCGCTTGCTTGTCCAAGGGATGATTATTGTTCCCGCACTTGGGCGATTGAACGCAGCTGGGGCAGCCCGACTCGCACGGGCATTCGGCGACGGCGGCCAAGGTGGCGGCCCATAGCTGCTCTATGATCTGGTAACCGTGCTCCGTTATGCCCACGCCACCAGGATGGCCGTCGTAAATGAATACTTGCGGGGCGCCGGTGTCCGGGTGCAACGGCGTCGAGACGCCCCCGATGTCATTGCGATCGCAAAGAGCGAAAAGTGGCAGTACGCCAATGGCCGCGTGCTCCGTGGCATGCAGCCCACCCGGCAAGTCCCGCCGCTCCCGCAGTGCGCGGTTAAGCGTCGGTGCCGGCAGGTCAAACCAGACGGCCATTGTTCGGAATGCGTGCGGGGGCAAGTCCAGTGGCTCGTCACCCACATCGTTGGGCCCCGCTTGCTGGTCCGAATAGAAACTGCGTTTGCGGTAGGCCACCACCTGCCGGGTGACTTCTACTTCGCCCGAGTGCACATGACACCCATTGACCTCTCGGCTAGCTTTGCTCTGGATGATGCGGATGTCCGTTAGGTCCCGAGACTCCGTGTAGTAAGGCGCCTCGGTTCTGCGCAAGTAGGCAACGCCCGCGGTGATATCCAGGCGTTCCACGATGTATGAATCGCCCTGATGAAGATAAATAGCGCCGGCATGGAGTTGGCCAAAGGCGCCGAACTCGTCCACACGCTCCAACACCCTCCCGGAGTCCGCCTCTACTGCCAGGTATTGCTTCTGAGAAATAGAGCGGATGCTGACGCCCTGGGCCGGGTACGCAACGGCAGGCGAAAGGAACCATCGGCCGTTACGCTCGTGCAGGTCTCCCGTTCCCACGAGCGTCGAAACTTGTGCCTTGAACGACTCGCCGAAGAGCGCTGCATCCGCCATCGACAGAGGGACCTCGTGTGCCGCGCACAGCAGGTGCGGCGCGAGTACGTGAGGGTTGTTTGGCTGGATACGCGCATGTTCGTGGGACCGTCCAAAGAAGAAGCCCGGTTGGCGCATGAGGTACTGGTCCAATGGGTTGTCCGACGCGACCAGTACGCTGAGTGACCCGTCGCCACGACGTCCGCTGCGTCCTGCTTGCTGCCAGGTGCTGGCTACGCTCCCTGGATAGCCAGTCAACAGCGTTGCGTCGAGGTCGCCAATATCGATACCCAATTCGAGCGCGTTCGTGGCTACCACGCCCAACAGGTCACCGTTGGCCAAGCCCCGTTCAACGGCCCGGCGCTCTTCAGCCAGGTATGTGGCGCGGTAGGGCCGCAGCCGATCCGCAAGCTCAGGCGACTCTAGTCGCAGGCGGTCCCGGACGCTGACATAGACGAGCTCCGCTTGCCGCCGCGTTCGCACGAAGGCCAGCGTCCGTAGGCCCCGTTTCAGCAGCATCTCCATGAGGCGAGAAGTCTCGCTACCGGCGCTCGCCCGAATGCCCTTAGCCTCATCCACGATGGGCGGGTTCCAAAAGATGAAGTGCTTGGCGCCGTGCGGTGCACTGTCCTGGTCCACCACCAAGACCTTCCGGCCGATGAGCCCTTCGGCCAACTCCGCCGGGTTGGCGATGGTGGCGGACGACAATATGAAGCGGGGGTCGCTGCCGTAGCGTTGGCAAATGCGCTGAAGCCGCAGCAGCACATTAGCCACGTGGGAGCCGAAGACGCCGCGATACACGTGCGCTTCATCCACCACTACATACCGGAGGCCACGGAAAAAGCGCATCCATGCCCTGTGGTTCGGCAGAATGCCATAGTGCAGCATGTCTGGGTT
>JBJKQC010000008.1:0-6699 GCA_046705745.1 Dehalococcoidia bacterium | reverse complement strand
GTTTCCGCGCTCCGGGTCCAGCCGCATATATCCCGAATCGAGCAGCCGCTCCGCGAGGTAGCGCCATTCCTGCCGCGAGCGCTCCCTGCCGATGCCATAGGTGGAGAGCTTTTCATGCCCTCTTTCCGAGATACGCTGGTCTCTTGAGCCGACCAGCACCCGAGTGAGGTACACCGCGCCGAATTGCTCGCCGACGCGCTTAGCGCATGCAAGGAACATCTGCGCCGGCACCGTGTAATCGGCGTCCTCGGCCGCGGGTGGCGCTTCACAGACATCGCAGCAGGGCGACGGCCGTTCCCTCAACGGCTCATCAAAATAGCGCAAGAGCGCCTCGCGTCGGCACGAAGCTCCTTCCGCCCACTTCACTACGCGGTCGAGCTGCTCGGCTGCCACTTTCCGCTCGGAGGCTGAGGCCATCTCTCTGATGAAGCGTTCGTGCTTCGCGACATCGCCATAGCTATAGAAGAGAAGGGCCTCGGCGGGCTTTCCATCGCGCCCCGCCCTCCCGCTCTCCTGGTAATAGCCTTCCAGGCTCTTCGGCAGGTCGTAGTGGACGACGAAGCGGATGTCCGGCTTGTCTATGCCCATTCCGAAGGCGATTGTAGCGACCATAATGTCGGCTTCGTCGTGCAGAAAGGCCTCCTGGCGGAGCCGCCGGTCCTCCGGGTCGAGCCCGGCGTGGTAGGCCAGCGCTCGGAAGCCATCGGCGCGGAGCCGTTCAGCCAAACGATCGGCCCCAGCTCTCGATTGCACGTACACGATCCCCGATTTCCCGCGCTTGGATGCTAGGTAGCCGAACAGCATTTTGTACGCCATTTTCTTGGGCCATACTTGGTAGTGCAGGTTGGTCCGGTCCAGACTGCCGCGGACGACGACTGGGCTGTGCAGGTGGAGCTGGACCTGGATGTCCGCCTGCACGCGCGGGGTTGCCGTCGCGGTAAATGCCGCAATCGGTACCGATGGAAACCGCTCGCGCAGCAAGCGCAGGTCGCGGTACTCCGGCCGGAAGTCATGGCCCCATTCGGAAATACAGTGGGCTTCATCAATCGCGAAGAGCGTAATCTGGCCGCGTGACAACAAGTCGAGGAAGCCTGGGAGCATCAGGCGTTCGGGCGCGACATACAGCAGCTTTACCTGGCGCTTCGTTATCGCCGCCTGACGCTCCGCGATCTCCGCACGGCCTAAGGATCTGTTGATAAACGTTGCTGCAATCCCGAGGCTCTGCAGCTTGTCCACCTGGTCCTTCATGAGTGCTATCAGTGGCGAGACGACGACGGTAAGACCCGGTTGGAGAACAGCCGGCAGTTGATAGCAAAGTGACTTGCCGCTCCCCGTGGGCATGAGGACAAGGGTGTCTTTGTGGTCCAAGACGGCGCGAATGGCCTGCTCCTGCAGTGGCCGTAGGGCAGTGAAGCCGAAGGTGGAGCGCAGGGCAGCGGTTACTTGGTCCGAATTAGGCGTTTCGTGTGTCATGGCAGCCGAATGCTAAATGCGGGCGCGCAATGGTCACAAGGACGCATTGTCATTTGGCCGGGCGAGCACTCGGGAGCGGAGGCCATGCGGGCACGTGGTGTCGCTCACGTAATTGCCACAGGTGGCCTGGTCGGCGAAGCAAGGACAGATCGTTTCAGGCGTGGGTGGACGACGCTCGGGTGAACAGTCCAGGGGAGCGGTCAGCGGCCACGTCTAACGCTACGAGCCGCTCCATCGTGGCCGTCAGGAGGTGATAGGCCGATTTGATCCGGTCGATGTCCCCGATAACAGAAGGCTGGTGGAAGTAAAGAAGCGCGGTCTGGGTTGGAAATGGCCGGACCAATGACTGTAGCCACTCGTTATTGTGCTCGACCATGATGTGCACCGAGCGGTATCTCTGGAGGAGCTGACGGTACCCTTGGTTGGCCACGAGCTGCCGCATCAGTCTCTCATCGTTGGTCTCGATGGAGAATTCGTAGTCGAACTCTCCGTGGCCGAAAGCAATAGTGGGCGGCGTCAAGAGAGGTTGGATTTCCTGGAAGGGCACTTCTTGCGCACGCGCTTCTTCGTACGGCCGCTTGGTCCGGCGGTCGTACAGTGCCTGGCCCACCAGTCCTCGGCGCTTCAAGTCGAAGGTGAAGCCGGAGCGCGGAGTGAATGGGACGCCGATCCGCGTCCCCCGTGGCGTCCCGAAGAAGACGTTCGGCTCGCCATCGGGTGTATCGACGTCAAACACGGTTTCCCATCCTTCGATCTCGCTGACGACGACCGTACGGCCCGAGGGGGCGCGAACGAGGGAACCATGCAGCTCGTGGGCGACTCGGCGCGTTACGGCTTTTCTGGATCTACCGAACAACTGCGATAGCAAGGTCATATCGTGGCACCGCCTGCCGGGGCCAGCGCACTCATGCGGGATCGTCGAAGTCATTGCCGGACTGGCTGCTCACGCCCGCGGCTGCTAGTCCCTGGTGCAGTGCGTACTGCTGAGCATACAGACCGCCCAGCGCTAGGAGCTCGTCATGGGTGCCCGTCTCGGCGATGCGCCGATTGTGCATGACCACGATCTTGTCCGCGTTTCGGATAGTGGACAATCGGTGCGCGATGACCAGGGAGGTGCGGCCGTGAAGCAATGTGCCGATAGCTTCCTGGATAGTCCGCTCCGTCTGCGTGTCCACGTTGGCCGTGGCTTCGTCCAGTATGATGATCCGAGGGTCGCCCACCAGTGCTCGGGCGAAGCTGATGAGCTGGCGCTGGCCCAGGCTCATGTTGCCTCCGCGTTCCTCCATCTCGGTGTCGTAGCCTTCGGGCAAGCTCATGATGTAGTCGTGGATGCCTACCGCCTTGGCCGCCCGCTCCACCGCCTCATCCGATGTTTCACCATGGTTGTATCGGATGTTCTCCCGGATGCTCGTCGAAAACTGGAAGGGCTCCTGAAGGACAATGCCCATCTGGCGGGCCAGGGACTCGCGCTTGATGTCCCGCACGTCATAGCCGTCGATGGTGAGCCTGCCTGAGCTCACGTCAAAGAACCTGGCCAGCAGCGCCGCCATGGTCGTTTTCCCCGCTCCGGTTTTACCCACCACCGCCACCGTCTGCCCAGGCTCGATGACTAGGTTGATGTCGGAGAGCACCGGCTTGCCGGGTGTGTACGCGAACGACACGTTTTCGTAGCGTACCGCGCCTTTGATCGGCGGCAAGGTCGTCGCATGGGGCGCGTCCGTGAGGTCCGGCTGCACGTCCAGTAAATCGAAGATGCGCGCGCCCGATGCCATCGCTCGCTGGAGTTGGGTGAACTGCTGGGTCAGGCTTCGGATTGGGTCGAAGAACCGTTGGATGTATAGAGCGAATTGGACCAACACGCCTACTTCGATCACTCCCGACAGCACCATTTGTCCGCCGAACACAATGGCCGCCGCGAGGCCGAAGGCCATAAACATCTCCACCGTTGGCATGAGCGACGCTGAAAGCCGCGCCGCGCGGAGGTTCGCCTCGAAGTTGGTGCGGTTGAGCTTATCGAATTCCTCCATGTTCGTTTGCTGCCGGTTCATGCTTTGGACTACGCGCACTCCGGAGAGGTTCTCGGCCAACGAGCCGTTCACCACGGAGATGGCTACGCGCACGCGGAGGAACGATGGCCGCGCATGGCGTTGCCAGACGTAGATGATGTACAGCAGTACCGGGAGCGTGGCGAGCGTGAGGAGCGCCAGTTCCCACTTGAATGCCAGCATGATGATGACGATGCCGACGAGGCTCAGCATGTCCCCCACGCTGACGACCATTATGTCTAGGAACTCTTGTAGCTGGTAGACGTCGTTTTGCGCTCGGGACATGACCGAGCCGACCTTATGGCGGTTGTGGAACGACATGGACAGGCGTTGCAAATGGTGGAACACGTCTCGGCGCAGATCGAAGATCGCCCTTTGGCCCACCTGCCCCAGCAGTACCTGGTTGCCGTAGTTGGCCACGAATTGGACGGCCAGCAGCGCGGCGAAAAAGAGACCCAGCTTGTTGAGCCCCGACAGGTCACCGTTGGTAATGTATCGGTCTATGCCCAGGGCTATGAGCAAAGGCACGCCAATGGTCGCCAGCGTGTAGATGGTCACGCCGAAGAGGGCAATGGCGACCTTCAGCTTGTAGGGAGCGATGTATCCAAGCAGCCGCGTCATTACACGGTTGTCGTAGAGCTTCGCCCCTTCTTCGTCGATGTCGCCAGGGTTGGCGGAGCGGGCGAAGCTCCCACCCGCGCCCATGTTTACCATCATAGGCGCGCACCCTCCGTTCGGACGCCCCGGGGAATGGACGCATGGCCGTTCCTGTTGGTTGCGTACTGCAGCTCCGCTAGGTGAGCAAACAACCCGCCCGCTCCCAACAGATCGGCAGGCGCGCCCATCTCAACGATGCGTCCGTGTTCCATCACTACCACTGTCTGCGCGTGCTGAATGGAAGAGAGCCGGTGGGCAATAATGAACGTGGTCCTATTCTTGACCACGTTGGCCATGGCCCGCTGAATCCGTGCCTCCGTCCCAGCGTCCACGCTGGCCATCGAGTCGTCCAGAACCAGTATCGGCGGGTCCAGCAACAGCGTGCGTGCGATAGCGAGCCGCTGGCGTTGTCCGCCAGACAGTGTCATGCCCCGTTCGCCCACCATCGTCTCGTACCCGTCCGGTAGGGCCATGATCTCGTCGTGAAGCTGAGCCGTCTTCGCGGCTGCCATGACATCTTCCAACGTCGCGTCTTGCCGGCCATAGGCGATGTTCTCGCGCGCCGATGCGCTGAAAAGGAAGACATCTTGGTACACAACGCCCACGGCCTGTCGTAGGGAGTGGAGTGTCACGTCGCGCACATCCACACCGTCGATGCTCACCGCACCCTCGTTTGCGTCGTAGAAGCGCGCCAGTAAGTGGGCCAATGTGGACTTGCCGGAGCCGGGTGCGCCGAGCAACGCCACGACATGGCCGGGAGGCACGTCCAAGGAGACCCGGTGAAGCGCCGGGCGCCCGCCGTAAGAGAAGGTAACGTTATCGAACCGAACGTAACCTCGCACGTTGGTGAGGGGCCGGGCGCCTTCCTTTTCCTTCACGGGTGACGGGGCGTCAAGCACATCGAACAGCCGTTCCCCGGCGGAAATGGCCCGCGCGAAGGTATTCACTAGGAAGCCCACCATGCGGACCGGCTGCACCAGCAGGCTGATGTAGAAGATGAAAGAGCTGAGGTCGCCTATGGTGATCCGGCCATTCACGACCGCATGTCCGCCCACCCAGAGAATGAGTCCGGTGGAACCCCAAAACATCAGCTGCATGAATGCCGTGTTGGATGCCTGCAGCTTGCGCGCGCTGAATGTCCAGTCGTACACGTCCTGGTTGCGCTCCGCGAACTTGCCCTCTTCATGTTCCTCGGCGCCGAATGCCTTGACTACTCGTTGGCCCGCCAAGTTTTCTTGGAGCACCGTCGTCATTCGCCCCATCTCTACCTGAGCGCGTCGCCACATGCCGCGCAGCCTTCTGCTAACCATGACGGCGCGCGCCGCGATGATAGGCACGAAGAGCAGGCCGATGAGCCCAATCTGCCAGTCTATGAGCAGCATCATCGTGGCCGCCCCGGCTACCAGCAGCACGATCTGGCCGGCCCGTATGAGCCCCTGGCTCACGAACATTCGCGTCATCTCCACGTCCACCGTTGCCTTGGACATCAGGTTTCCGGTGTGCTCTCGGTCGTGGAAAGCGAAGCTCAGGTGCTGCAACTTGTCATACAGCAAATTGCGGATGTAGTAGGAGACCCGCTGGGAGATGGCCTCAGAGAGATACAGGTTTGCATAGTTGAAGATGCCCCGCAGGCCTATTACCACGATGATGAGGATGCCCAGAGCCGCCAACGTGCGTGTCGGGCTTAGCGAGGACATGAGGGGCCAATTCAGGCCTTGCCCGGTGGTGGACAAAGCTTCATCGATGGCTTTCCCAATGAGGCGCGGTACGGCCAGGAAAAGGGCGGTTGCCAGTATGAGGGATAGCCATGCCGCAACCATCCGCCATGGACTCAGCATGGCGAATTTCGTTATGCGCAACAGGACTCGCATGAGAAACGGAAGACCACTCCCTTGGAGGGGAATAATAGAGACGTCAGACCATTATATGCACAGGGTGCTTGTGGATGCACTGCGGGCTCGCTCGAAGCGCGAATAGGTTTAGACCATGAGACGACCAAAGCCTTTAACAGTCTGGCTGGCCTCTCACGACGTGGATGGTACAATTTCGCTATTACGCCTTGGGAAGCCGCGACACGTGCGTGGACAGTCCGTATTGCCCTATTCGCTTCGCCCCATGGAGGCGGAGGACATCGAGCAGGTTGCCGCCATCGAGCGCGAGGCCTTTCCCACCATATGCCCGCCGACCTCCTATCGGCGCGAGCTGAAGAACAAGCAGGCGGAGTACACGGTTTGCGTGCGCGACGACCAATACGTGCCGGTGCGCTCCCACCCGCCTGGAAAAGGCCTGCTCGGGTGGATCGGGCGGCGGAGCAAGCAGCCTACGCCTGAGTATGTCGACCGCCGTCTCATCGTCGGTTTCGTGGGCGTATGGTTCATGGCGGGCGAGGCCCATATAGTCGCCATTGCCGTCCGCGAGGCCTACCGCCGCCGAGGCCTGGGCGAGCTGCTGCTCATGGGCGCCATCGAGATGGCCATGCGCCGTGAGCAGCAGGTGGTGACGCTGGAGGCCCGCGTTTCCAACG
>JBJKQC010000007.1:0-9574 GCA_046705745.1 Dehalococcoidia bacterium | reverse complement strand
GTCGGCATAACGGTCCAGCACCACGACCATGCCCTGCTCCAATGCAGGTCGTACCACCGTGCGTACCAACTCCGCACGAGCGGCAACGAACAGGAATAGCTCTGCTTCAGCCGTCAAGGGACGGTGAGACGACTTCAGCCATGCGCGTAAGTAGTCTCCCAGGGGAGTCCCGCCAGGCTCACGCAGCAGCACCGCTTCCCTGCCATGCTGGGCTAACTTGTCCGCCAGTGCGGCCGCCTGGGTGCTCTTCCCTGCGCCCTCGCCCCCCTCGAATGTGATGAAGAGGCCCACGAGCCAACTCACCGCCGCCGGATGGTAACACGCCGCTTAGGCTCACGGCCTGCGCTGTGGGAACGCAGGTTCGCTTCCTCGGCGATGCGGTGCTGAATGCGCCGCACAAAGGCGCTCTGCGGCTGCAACTCCACGGAGTCCGCTTCCCCATTCAGTATCCGCGCCACGCCGTCTTCGGCTTCGACGGCACCGGAATTGACGGTATCCTCCAGACCAACCTTGCCGTTGGACCCGCTGACCTGTTGGAGGAATCCTACGATTTGGCCAGGTGTATTCCGTCTGAGCACGAAGACGGGCTTGCCTTGGTCTTCGGCCGTCTGCAAGGTCCCCGCGCGACGGCGGAAGTGTGCCTTGGTGGTCAGGACCATATCCGCGTCAGCCACGCCCTCAGCTACGCTGACGGCAACGCCCGCATCTTTAGCCGCCGCTTCCAGCCGCTCTCGACTCACGCCGAAAGGATAGACTCGGGCTGCCGGTGTTGGCTGCGGGCCGGGGGGTTGGACCTCCGGGCCCGGTGCTCTTGCGCTCTCCACCTCTCGAGGGCCAAGCCGCGCCGGCTCTGTTCCCGCGTGGCTCGCACCGAAGGGAGCCCCAAATTCACGCTGTACGCCTACGGCCGGCGCCCTGCGCTGCCAACTGCGACGGATGGCGCCGGACTCGTCCAGCTCGCGGATCTCGGGGCTGATGGCATGGCCGCGCAGGACAGCGTCCACGGTCTTCGCGACGTCCGCGTGAACGGCGATGCGGTTCCAGCCCAGGATTTCCACTAGCACGTCGAACGTCGGCGGGGCCTTGCGCTCGAGGATCGTCTTCTGCGTACGCCGGCGGCGCGCCTCTTCGTCCCCGAGGGTGACCGTCTGCACACCGCCGATGAGGTCGGAAAGCGTGGGATTGACCAGGAGGTTCTCAAGGGTGTTGCCATGGGCCGTGGCGATAAGCTGCACACCCCGTTCGGCGATGGTGCGAGCAGCAGCGGCCTCCAGCTCCGTGCCCATCTCGTCCACGATGATGACTTCTGGCATGTGATTTTCCACGGCTTCGATCATCACCGCATGCTGCTGGGCCGGCGTGGAGACTTGCATGCGCCGGGCGCGGCCAATGGCTGGGTGTGGAATGTCGCCGTCGCCCGCTATCTCATTTGACGTGTCAACGATGACCACCCGCTTGCGGGCTGTGTCCGCCAGAACGCGGGCCAGCTCGCGCAGAATGGTCGTCTTCCCCACGCCGGGCCGGCCCACCAACAAGATGCTTTTGCCGGATAGAGCGAATTCTTCCACCACTCGGGCGCTGCCGCGCACGGCACGTCCAACCCGGCACGTGAGCCCAATGATATCTCCAGCGCGATTGCGGATGGCGGATATCCGGTGGAGCGTGCGCTCGATGCCGGAGCGGTTGTCGTCACCGAAGGGGCTGATTCGCGCGATGACGTACTGCAGGTCCTCCTCCGTGACCTCGTCCGAGTCCAAGTATGTGTCATTATCGACGAACCTGGCCTCGGGGAGGCGACCCAAGTCCATCACGACTTCCAGCAACCCTTCTCTGCGCTCATGCTCTAGCGCGGTCCGCACGGTGGGCGGGAGGACTGCGAGGAGGGCGCCCATCTCTTCATACTCGGCTTGCCAATCATCAATCCGGAGGATGTTGTTCGTCATGTCACCGCCTTCTGAGCTTGACTCCGGTTGCCGGGGGCGAAATTGCCCGGTGGACTGAGGGGCACCATGGACTTTGTGGCTCTCTACTAAAAACAGAGTAAGACAGCGCCGTGCGTTTTGCCCTCTTCCTGGCCCCTCGACTCCGCGCAGTGCAGACTCTTCCCTCTGGGAAGGAGTTTCTCATGCCTGTACGGGCATGAGGCCGGGTTCCCGCACCCGGCTTGCGGCCGATCTGGCCATGAGTGCGTAGGTCCCGGCCTGCCCCCAGCCACGCCGCTGGAGGGCAAGCGACAGCGCCGGCTGATAACTAGGCACCACCCAAACGACGGAACCGTGCGCCTTGGCGAGCCGCGCAGCGGCGGCGCTTAGCGCCAACGCTTGCCCACCGTGGTCAGGGTGCAATAGTGCGTCGACCTCTAGGCCGTTCTTGCGATGGGCCAAGCGCAGCCACGCCCGAACCTGTCCGGCTGTCTCCCACACATACTCACGGGGCTTGCCGTTGGGCTGTTCGAGGGCGTCTCGCCATTGATCAAAGGTCAACCCCAGCATCGGCCGTACGTGGGCCGGCGTTGAGGCGTTATAGAGTCGGAACAGGCCATGCATGTCAGCAGGCAGCACTGGGCGGAGGGCCAGCGCAGGAGCGTCGACCTCGGTACTCATGGAGCGCCCGAGGACGAAAGTCTCCTCCGTATAAGCAGGCATGAACCCTGCCCTCCGAGCAAGGTCCTGCATAGGGCAATGGTAGAGGACACGGAGAAAGAGCCGATCGCCGCCGCGTTGCGAGACCAGGCCCACGCACCGCTCCAGCAAATCCCCCACGTGAGGAAGGCCATGCGGCGAGGTGAAAAGGTGTGCTATTTCCCACGCGCCGACGCCACGCCGTGCTCGGAGCACGGCAACCGACTGCAGTCGGCCCCGGGCCACGCTGGCGATCGCTTGTTGGCGCCTGGACGAGGAAATGCTCCACCGGAGGAGCTTTATTTCGGAGAACCGGCGGGTGCCCGCTGAAAGCGACGCGCGCGTGTATGCCCAGTCTTCGCCGCAAAGACCGCCAGGCAGGAGTTGTCGCGGCACGTCGCTGAAGTGCAGATCCCGTATCATTTCGCGGCCTTTACCGCCATCATCTCCAGAAAGTAAGCGTGCAGCCGGTCGTCGGGCGTCAATTCGGGATGGAAGGCGGTGGCCAACAGATTCCCTTGCCGGGCCGCCACGGGTCTACCGTCATCAAGCCTGGCCAGCACCTGGACTTGAGGCCCAGTCTCACAGATGATCGGAGCTCGGATGAAGACGGCGTGGAAGGGAGCGCCCCCTAGGCCGATTACGTCCAGGTCTGTCTCGAAAGAATCGATCTGCCGGCCGAAGCCATTCCGGCTTACGACCATATCCATGAGGCCCAGTGGCTCTGGGCGGTCATCGATGAGGCGATCGGCCAGCATGATTAGGCCAGCACAGGTGCCCCAGACTGGAGCCCCACTGAGTCCGAACTCGCGCAGGGGCCGTCGGAGGCCGTACGCGTCCATCAGCTTGGCCATAGCAGTGCTCTCGCCGCCGGGAATAATGAGGGCGTCGACGCCGGCCAGTTGGCGTGCCGTGCGGACTTCGGCGGTCTCTGCACCTAGGCGGCGCAAGACCACAACATGCTCCGCAAAATCGCCCTGAAGGGCGAGCACTCCCACTGTCACGCTAGGGACACCTCACCAGCCTCGCGTCGCGAGGAGCTCTTCTGCTTTGATGGACTTGACACTAATGCCGACCATGGGTTCGCCAAGACCCTTTGACGCCTCCGCGATGGCGAGTGGATCGTTGTAGTGAGTCACCGCCTTCACGATCGCCTTGGCCCGCGCCGAGGGGTCGCCGGATTTGAAGATGCCGGAGCCCACGAAAACGCCGTCAGCGCCGAGGTGCATCATGAGGGCTGCGTCGGCGGGAGTTGCGACGCCACCGGCGGCGAAGTTCACTACAGGAAGCCTGCCGATGTGCTTCACTTCGCGGAGCAACTCCAGAGAAGCGCCTATCTCCTTGGCCATGGCCGTCAACTCGTCGTCCGCCGTGTTCTGCACCTTGTGGATTTGCTTTTGGACCGTGCGCATGTGCCGCACGGCTTCCACCACGTCACCGGTGCCAGCCTCACCCTTGGTGCGGATCATGGCCGCTCCCTCGCCGATTCGGCGAAGGGCCTCGCCCAGGTCACGGCAACCGCACACGAAAGGCACCTTGAAGTCGTGCTTCCAGATGTGGTGCTCCTCGTCGGCGGGTGTAAGGACTTCGGATTCATCGATGTAGTCGATGCCGATGGCCTCCAGCACACGCGCTTCGACGAAGTGACCAATGCGGCACTTGGCCATAACTGGAATGGTGACGGCCTTCATGATCTCTTCAATGAGGCCCGGGTCGGACATGCGGGCGACGCCGCCCTGAGCGCGGATGTCGGCGGGCACACGCTCCAGCGCCATGACCGAGCAGGCGCCGGCGTCCTCTGCGATCTTGGCTTGCTCGGCGGTGACGACGTCCATGATGACGCCGCCCTTGAGCATCTGTGCGAGTCCGGTCTTTACTTGGAAAGTGCCTGTTTCGTTCACGGTCCCCCCACACGAGGCCATCTAATGCGACCAGTCAATTATACCCGTGGGCGGAGGGGGCCAGCAATTAACGGCGGGGCGGGGAGGGTCAGAGACTCGTGAAAGCCTCAACGCAGCCAGCCGGCCATGGGAATACCGCTATGGATTTGGCGGTATTTTGGGTGGCATCCCGCTCGCGCGTGGCGCGTACACTAACTGCCATGACCACCGGCACACACAGCGCCCAGCAGAAGGAAGCACTGGACAGGCAGGGCCACATCGTCCTGCCCAATGTGCTCTCGTCCGATGAGGTGCGCCGCGCGCTGGAGTGCTTTGAGCTGCGCGCTACGGCGGCACGGGGCACGAAGGGCACACGCCATGTGACCTTCAGCGACGGGGACTTCGTGCTTCCGCTGGCCTTGCGATCCAGCGTCCGCTCTGTCGTGGCGCAAATCTTGGGCGATGGCTTCCAGGCTGAGCCCGTCCACGGCCGCGACCCACTGCCAGGGCACGGGTTGCAGGGCCTCCATGCCGATGCGCCGCCGCGGACGCCGGGCAGTCCATTCGTCGCCGCAACGGCTATATGGATGCTCGACGATTTCACCGAGCGGAACGGCGCCACCCGCATCGTGCCCGGCAGTCACCTGCTTCCCGGCCCTGTGCCCAAGGCGCTGGCTCAGCCTGGTGCGGCCCATCCCGGCCAGGCCATCGTCACCGGCGCTTGCGGCGACGTACTCGTCTTCAACGGCCACCTATGGCATGGCGGCACTCGCAACGACAGCGAGCAATCGCGGCGGGCACTCCAAGGCGTCTACCATGCGCCAGGCTTCCACTTTTTCAAGCCCACCATGGACTGAATGTAACCGCGTTGCAACCGATGAGTGATCCGCTCATCCGATATCATGGTCTTGTCATGGTCAATGAGGAGCGCATTTACTATTCGGATGCCAATGGCGTTAGCGTTGGCACGGCCAATGTCATCTTCGGCAAGTATAAGTACGCTACGCACAACATCGAGTCCGTGGGCCTTGTCCAGCGAGGCGCGCCGCGCTGGCCGGGCCTGGCAATCGTGCTCGTAGGGCTGGGCTGCCTCGTCTACGCGGCCTTTAGTGATCCCACATGGTACCTAGTTGGCGCGGCGGGCATCATCTCCGGCGCCTTTAACCTGTGGCGAAAGAAGCCCAACTTCGCGCTGCAGGTCATCACTCCCAGAGGACCAGTGCTTGTCCTCGCATCCCGCCAAAAGCGATACGTTGAGACGGTCATGGCCGCGCTGGTACGTGCCATGGACGCTTCTTCGTCCGCACGGGCCGCGCAGCGGCGTTAGGCAAGGGCGTTGAGGCGCGCTGAAGAGGCCTCCCCGCCACGCCCGCCGGGGGCAAGCCATCGGCTCGCCCCGGCAGACCCCCGCGCGCCACAACGGTGGTGGCGGAGCGAGGGCGCGGTTGTCCAACGGAGAATCCCACCCGCGAGGACCTGTTGGAGCAGGTGAGGCCAACTGAATGTCCTTGGGCCAACGGCGGCGTCAGATTGCCTTGGCCATGTCCAGGGCGAGGGTGGACCAGCCGAAGGTCTTGGCCCCCAGTCCCCGCCCAGTGAGCGGATTGTAGTACTCCCAGAGGCCGGAGTTGGCGACCATGGAGATGGTCCGGCCAGCAAGCTGCTCAGCCAAGTCGTCGAAGTGGTGCCGGCGCAGCCCGCGCCAGATGAGCCAGTTGGTGTTTACCCACGTTGGTCCGCGCCAGATGGCGCCCGTATCACGTGGGTCGAAAGTCGGCTCCGTGGCCGCCACCGACGGGACGGGAAAGCGCAGCCAGAACCGCTCGCGGTTGGAGATGTGGCGCTCCACCATCTCGCCGACCACGTCCTGGGGCAAGCCCTCCAACAGGACGGGCACCAGCCCGCCGATGGTGAGGGGTCCGCTGCGGCGCTCGCGCGGCCCGAGGAGGCTGAAGAAAGCGCCTCGACCGCGGTCCAACATCTTCTCGACGATGGAGCGCGTGACTGTTGCGGCCCTTTCCATGTAGGCGCTGGCCGCGAGGGTATTCCCCATTCCGCGGTGCAGGCGGGCCATGGAGGCCAGCGACTCGGCGTAGATGGCGTTGACGAGGGAGTCTTTTACATAGAAACGCTGGGCCTTCAACATCCGCTTCGTGTCGTAAGCGTCCAGCCAGTTGCGCACGTCCAGCCACCGGTCTTTGATGCCGATGGCCCACCTGCCAGGCTTGCCGTCCAAGCCCAGCACCTCATCGTAGGTGGGGGACTGGTCCATGCCGGACTCGTAAGGGGAAATGATGACTAGCAGGCCGTCGTCATCCGGTACGCGGTGTTCCGCCAGCCAATTGTGATAGCGGTCCAGCGCTGGCATGAGCGGCGGGGCGAAAGCTGCGTCGCTGGAGATGGCGGCGACGTGCTCTACCGCGGGTGCGAGCATGGGCGGCTGAATAAGCCGCGAGTGGTGAAGACGCTCGCCGGGACGTGTCTGGGCGTAGTTCAGGAACTGGGTGACGCCAAACAACCTGTTGCCCCAGAAGGTGATATGGCCGATGAATCCGTCGTCGTCCTGAGCAGCTAGGACCGTCCTCAGCTCGGCCTGGGCGGTCTCCGGGTCGATGTGGACCATGGCTATGGCATGGAAGCACGAGTCCCAGAACCACTGCGAGCGGTATTCACGCGGTGCCGGGCAGAGGAAGGTGTACTCCGTGCCGCTCTTGGCGTCATAACCCTTGCGGATATTGCTCTGGAGCAGGCGCTCCGCTTGGAGGCGTATAGTCTCGATTTCAGTCTGACGCATGGTAAGGCTCCGTGTGGAGTATCCCAAGCTTTGCCCGCCGGCGGAACCCCTTTTGCCCTACGCCTGCTCGTCATTTCAAGCGTGTTCTTGCAGGCAATCGGTTGTAACCTAGGCTGACGTCCGGCGCCCCGGCATTTGGAGGTGAAGCGATGAACACAGCATTCGACCCCGCCGACCTGTGGGAAGCCGTCCAAGGATTCGTGCGGGTAGGCGTGGAGCGCTTGGGCGAGGACCGGGCGGAGCAGCTCAACAGCGACCAGGCGTCGCTGGCCGTCGTCTACCAGCAGGACGACGGGTCAACGAAGATGGTGTTCTACGCCCCGGAAGGCGGCGAAGGGCCGGTGGAGATGAACGAGGGCGGCCGGGACACACTGGCGGCGGCCGTGGGCGAGCAGTTCGACCGCTTCCTCGACGCAGGAATGGAACATCTCGATGAGTCAGTGAAGGAACAGGCGTTCGAGCAGTTGGACGAGGGAGCCACCTGATGGCCATACTCGACTTCACCGCTGGGAAGCTGCGAGGCGTGATCGTGGCGGAGGGCGCTGCCGAGGAAAAGGTGGTAGAGCTATTCAGCCTGGCACTGGAATAGGAGGGAAGTGTGTTCCGCGAACAGCCCGCCGGGAGCTAGCCGCACGGAGGGAACACGCTGTCTGACAAGGAAGAATGTCCTGCCAAGCAATAGCCACTGGATCCCGGCGGAAGCCGGGGTCGACGATGTCCCGCCATTGGGCCTGCCAAGAGTAATGAAAACAGGCGCCTCCCGAGAGGTTTCTCCACTCCGTCCTTCCGCGGAGCGCGAAGGACTCCGGTCGAAATGACAGCGGGACGCTACTTGCGAGGCAGCGGCGCGGGCAATGTGCTGGCGGGGCTGCTAGGCCAGGGCATCGGCGAGGTACTCGACGATGTGGCGAGGGCGCTTGGAGGTGAAATGGCCGATCTGCTGGCGGCAGGAAATGCCGGAGATGGCCACGTCCCAGTCCCGCTTGTCTTCAGCCTCGATGGCAGGGAACAATTTGAATGAGCCCATGGCGCGGGAAATATCGTAGTGCTCCTTCTCGAAGCCGAAGGTACCGGCCATGCCGCAGCACGCTGAGTCGATAAGATCGGCCTGGTACCCGGCCAACTCCAGCGCCTTCATAGTCGGCGCGGTGCCAACAATGGCCTTTTGATGGCAGTGGCCATGGACCTGGACCTTGCGCTTGAGGGCATCATTGAAAATCTCCTTGATGGCATCGGGCTCCTCAGCCGCCAGCTTGACCACCAACTCGTCCAGCATGAGCGCGTGCGCCGCCACTTTGCGAGAAGCCTCATCACGGAGCAAGTCTGGGTACTCGTCTCGGAGGGTGAGGAGGCAAGATGGCTCCGTGCCAACAATGAGCGTGCCTTGCTCAGCATAGGGCACTAAGGCCTCCATGTTGGTGCGCGCCCAGCCCGCCGCCTTGGCAAGCTGGCCTTTGGAGATAAGCGGGCGGCCACAGCAAGTCTTATTGCTGACCAGAGTGACACGGTAGCCCAGCGCCTCCAAGACCCTAGTGGCCGCTTGGCCGACCTCTGGGTGCATGTACTCCGTGAAGGTGTCGTGGAAGTAGACGATGTCGCCGCGCGGCGCTTCCGTGGCGACATGACGCCGGTTGAACCAGGAGGTGAACCGCTGAGCGGCGAACTTGGGAAGGGGACGCCGGCGGGAGATGCCTAAGAAACGCTCTGTCAAATACCTTATGGGCGCGAAGCCGCTCATGAAGTTGGTGACGGGTGCTAGGCGCTGGCCAATGGCGCTGAGCCGGGCGATCTCGCCGAAAGCGCGAGCGCGGAGCGGAACACCGTGCGCCTCGTAATACTTGGACAACGCTTCCGACTTGAGCTTGGCCATGTCCACGTTTGACGGGCACTCCGCCTTGCACGCCTTGCACTCCACACACAGGTCGAGGGTCCGCTGCAGGCGCTCACCAGTCAGTTCACCCGGCGGCAGGGCGCCAGAGATGATGGCGCGGAGGGCGTTGGCACGGCCGCGGGTGGAGTGCTCCTCCTCCCGAGTGACCATGAAGCTCGGACACATGCCGCCTTCCAACTTTCGGCAGGCGCCCTGGCCGTTGCAGTTCTCCACGTGGCGGGAGAAACCACCGTCCTCGGAGAAGTCCATGTAGGTGGCGACTTCCATATTCCGTGTTGTGGGGCCGATACGCAGGTTCTCGCGGATGTCCGGCGTCTCGATGATCTTGCCTGGGTTCATGACCCCGTCTGGGTCGAAGGCCGCCTTGAGCTCCTTGAAGGCCTCGTAG
>JBJKQC010000006.1:0-3720 GCA_046705745.1 Dehalococcoidia bacterium | reverse complement strand
TCCCTACAGGTCGTAAAACTCGCGGGCGCGGTGGTGGGCGGGGTCGTCCAGGCGGAAGACGTCAGGGTCGGTGCGGCGCTCGACGGCGAGCCAGTAGGCCAAGAGCTGCAGCGGCGCCAGGAAGGTGATGGGCGTGAGGGACTCGGGGACGGAAGGCAGGCCAATGAAGGACTTGGCGGCCTGGGACATCTCTCGGTCGGCCTCGTCGGCGATGACGACGGTGTGGACGCCGACAGCCCCGGCCGCCCGCAGGACTTGGAGGACGCGCTCCCGCTGTGGGCCCGGCGTGACGAGAACGACGAGCGCGTCGTTAGCATCGAAGGCGACGAAGGGTCCGTGGAGGAGCTGCTCCAGCTCGAACCCCTGGGCCAGGGCGTAAGAGGTCTCGTTCAGCTTGAGAGCGGCCTCGTAGGCGGTGGCGGTGTTGGCGCCCCAGCCGGCAATGGCGGTCCACCGGATCCCAGCGAGCCCTTGGGCCAGGGCGCGGACGCGGGACTCCGTGGCCAGCGCCCAGTCCATGAGGACGTTGAGTTGCCCAAGGGCAGGGCGAAGGCCGGACGCGGCGTCGCCGCCCAGCTCGACGGCGAGCATGGCCAGAGCGGTCAAGGCGGCGGAGTGGCTAACGGTGAATGCGGCGGAACGCTCCTGGGCTGAGGTGCGGACGATATGCATGGCTCCGCCATCGGCGATGGCGGAGCCGAGGCCGGTGACGGCGCCGGTAATGGCGCCGGCGGCGCGGGCAACGCCCAGGGCCTCTGCCGAGTAGCGCTTGCTGCCCCGGTGGCTCAGCAGGACGACAGCATCGCTAGCGCCCAGAGATGGTCCCTGATGGCAGAACTCAAAGGAGTTCCAGGAACGGGCGTCGGGACGGCCGCCGACGGCGCGGAGCAGGTGCTCGCCGACCAAGGCAGCGTGCCATGAGGTGCCTATGCCGACCAGGTGGATGCGCTCCACCGCGTGTATCGCCTCCGCCAGCTCCGCCACACTCTCCTCCTCCAGCAGGAGGACGCGCTCGATGGCATCCGGCTGGGAGAGAATGGCGTCGTACATGTGGTAGGGGTGGTCGGTGCGCTGTGGCTGCTGCATGTCACGCCTCGGACAATGGGCCCAGTCCATGGCTGGCTGCCGGTCGTCTCGCGAAAGTCATCCCGCTTACAGATGAGAATCGGCGCCCTCCGGTCCGGACGCCGACTCGCTGCTCCCCGCTTACTCGTTACTGATCGGGGTGCCCGCTAGGAGGCGGGCACGCGCGGCTTGGCGGGGGTGCAGTGGCTGATGTAGCGCGGGTCCTGGCCGCGGACGATTCGCGCGTACATCCCCTGCAGCTTCCGGGTGACGGTGCCCAGGTTGCCGTCGCCCACGGGTCGGTGGTCGACACTTCCGATGCCCTGAATATGGGCGGCGGTCCCGCTGAGGAATATCTCGTCGGCCACATAGAGCTCGCTACGGTCCACCAAGCGCTCCTCCACCCGCATGCCCAGCTCCTTGGCGGCCAGCTCCAGCACCGTCTGGCGAGTGATGCCAGGCAGGACGTTGCTTTCTAGGGACGGCGTCGCAATGGTGCCTCCGTAGACCAGAAAGATGTTCTCCCCCGTGCCCTCGCACACGTGGCCGTCGTTGTTGAGCATGATGGCCTCGTCGAAGCCCGAGGCCAGGGCGTCGGTCTTGGCGAAAATGGAGTTGAGGTAGACGCCGGCCATCTTGAATCGCGGCGGGACCATGGTGTCGTCGATGCGCCGGTAGGAGGAGACACAGCAGCTAATGGCGCCGTCGGAGTCGATGTAACGACCGAAGGGGACGGCAAGGCAGAAGAAGCCGTCCTGGAGTGCGCGAAGGTTGAGGTTGGCCACCTTCTCCTCGGACTTGAAGGCCACGGGGCGGATGTAGAGGTCCTCCTGGTAGCCGCTGCGCTCGACCACTTCCACGGTGATCCGGCAGAGGTCGTCCACGCTGTAGGGGAGATCGATCCAGAGCATCTTGCAGCCGCGGAGCATGCGCTCGTAGTGCTCCCGGAGCTTGTAGATGTACATCACGCCGTCGTCGGCGTTCCAGTTGCCCCGGACGCCCTCGAAGGCGGCGGTGCCGTAATGGAGAGCGTGGGTCATGATGCCGACCTTGGCCTCTGAGAGGGGAACGTACTCGCCATTGAGAAAGGCCACGGCTGACATCGCTCGGTCTCCTTCATAAGATGCGCACCCCGCCGAGGCAAGGCCCGCCCAAATTAGTCCTGAAGCATAGGATAAAGGCGATTATCCGGCCCGGCGAAGGCGAGTGTCAATGTAAAAGGGCTGCGGCCACGGCCGGGACGAGGATCTCGGGTGGTGCCCCACGGCCCAAGGCCGCCGGGGCAAGGGCCTGCCGGAGGCCTCGTCCGAGCCGCTATAGCCACTTGGGGAGTAGAGAACGCCTGGGGCCGGCGCGTAGAATAGCGTTGGGCGGACATGGTCCGCCCCGCATGACAGCGCACTCGCCGCAATTGTTGGAGCCCCGGCCCTTCCGCAAGTCTTCCCAAGCTCACCGGCACCTCTTGCGACGGCACGTGAACCAATCACTTGCATGCCGGTGTTGGTCCTGCGGGGAGTGTCCCGCCGACTCCATACCCACTCGCTGAGAACGAAGGAGAATGAGGGTACCCACAGACCGATCAGACCGACCCTTTGGCAGGCCCTTAGGCCGCGACAACCCCTGGCTGGTGCTGTTTTCCGTAGCCCTGGGGCTGTTCATGGTCGTGGTGGACATTTCCATCCTCAATATCGCGCTCCCCAGCATCTCGGGGGACCTGCATGCTTCGCTGGCCGAAGTGGAATGGACGCTCATCGGCTACACCCTGGCCCTGACGGCGCTAGTGCCCATAGTCGGCCGGGTGAGCGATGTCATCGGACGCAAGCGGCTGTTCATCATCGGCGTGATGGTCTTCGGGGCCGCTAGTCTGCTCGCCTCCTTTTCGCAGTCCATCTTCTGGCTCATAGGCGCAAGGCTGGTCCAGGCCTTTGGTGGCGCGCTCATTACCACCAACACTCTGGCCATCATCACCGACTCGTTCCCAGCCGGAAAGCGCGGCGCGGCCATGGGAGTCCAGGCCATCCTCATGAGTGGCGGGGCGGCTATCGGTCCCACCCTAGGCGGCTTCCTGGTAACCAACTTCGGCTGGCCCGCCGTGTTCCTCATCAACGTGCCCATTGGGTTGCTGGCGGCGGCCGTGGCCGCTGTCGTCCTCCCTCCCCTGAAGACCCACCGCACCCTGGAACCGCTGGACTGGCCGGGCGCGGCGCTCCTGGTGGGCGGCCTGACCCCTCTGCTTTTGGCCGTCACCAAGGGCCCGGCCTGGGGCTGGAGCTCCGTTCCCGTCGTGGCCCCGATCATAGGCGGCCTCGTTGTGCTCGCCCTCTTCGTCCTGCGGGAGCAGCGTGCCAGCTACCCCCTGGTGGACCTGACGTTGTTCCGCATCCAGGAGTTCACGGCGGGCCAGACCGCGGGCGTCTTCGCCACTCTCGCCATGGCCTCGGTGATGCTGCTCTTTCCCTTCTACTGGCAAGGGCTGCGTGGCTACTCCGCCCAGTCGGCGGGCATCTTCATGCTGCCGCTGCCGGCCACGCTCATGATCATCGCCCCTCTCTCCGGCAGGCTGTCGGACAAGTTCGGCGCAAGGGGGCTGGCCAGCGCCGGGCTGGGTGTGGTGATGGTGGCGCTCTTCCTCATCTCCGGCATCACCGCGACCAT
>JBJKQC010000005.1:0-12835 GCA_046705745.1 Dehalococcoidia bacterium | reverse complement strand
GGCCAACCGCCAGTGCTCCCCTCCGTCCTCGCTTATATAAATTGAGTCTCCGGCACCCGCGCAGAGGAGCTCATCCTTCGCCGCTATCGCGCGGACCATGGCGTCGAACCGCGCCGGCAGGCCAGATGCCAGGTGCTCCCAATGCTCGCCTCCGTCACGACTGCGATAGATAGCCGCATTGGCCGTTCCGTTAGCCCGCCAGCTCGGTGGCGGCGCCTCGGCGGCCGCAGTATAGAGCACGTCCGGCGTGTCCTGCTGCGCCACCAGCGGTATGGTGTAGGAGCGGTCGATCCCCTGCATGGAATGACGCCAGCCGGAGCCGCCGTCATCGCTGCGGTGGAACCCGTTGCCGGTGGTGGCATACACCCGTGAGCGGTCCCGCGTGGGCAGGACTACGTGCACGTCCCAATAGAGGCCATCGTTCAGACTCGCCCAGGTCTTGCCCTTGTCCGAGCTGCGGTACACGCCCCCCTCCTCTACGCCGATGAACACAGCCCCGGGCTCATTGGGGTCGGCAGCAATCGAGCGGATGTGCGGGATATGAGGGGGCGGAGGAAATGACCATTTCTCATATCCGGGTATCTGCTGTATGGACTCACACGCCGTCCACGTCTTCCCGCCGTCAGCGCTGCGGTACAACATGGCCGGCGATACGCCGATGTAGAGCAGGCCAGGCACGGCCGGGTCCGCGCCAAAGGACCAAGGCTCTTCGACGACGGCCCGATCGTTGACCAACTCCCATTGGTCATGCCCCGCGCGCCGCCACACCGCCGCATCCGGAGTCAGTGCGTAAATTCCGTCATGACCCACTGCCGTGGAAAGCACCCGTTCGGGCCCTTTCTCAGGGTGCAGCTTTCCTCTATCTGGGTGAAATGCAAAGATGCCTTGCTCTGTCCCTATGATGATCTCACTCATGGCACTCCTCCCTATCCCAGCACTCTTCCCGGCTTGTGGCCATGGTCCGCTCCCGGCAGGTAACGGAGGAAAGAGGCGGGCAAAAAATCCGCGGACATTCGTGGGAGAAGCCTACTGCTTAGTCCCGCTTCGGCTTCACCACGATGATGGGCTTACCGGACTCACGTATCAAGTGGTCCGCGACGCTGCCGAAGATAGTCCGACCGAGACCCGAGCGCCCATGCGTAGCAATAGCCGCAACGTCTACCCCTTCTGTCTCGATAGCGTTCATGATTTCTTCGTCTGGTACGCCTTCGCGCACCTCCGCGGCGATATCGACGCCAGCGAGGCGCTTGACCACGCTATCCAAATAGTCCCTCGCCTCCTTGACCTCCGCCGCAATCGTCTCATCGATAATCTTCTGCATGTCACCGGAATACCCCCCGCCATCCGGCGTGGCAGGCAGCATGGACCTCGTGATAGCGTTCACGTCCACTACGCGCAGCACTGTCACCTTAGATTTCAGTTGCCTGCCCAGCGATTCCACCATTGGCAGGACTGATTCGGCAAGGTCCGAACCATCCAATGGCACGAGGATATGATTGAACAACGTGGCCCCCTTATGCCGGTCTGTGTGTGCGGCTCCAGGAATTGGCATGACCGCCGCCGGCGGCCCAATGATACCGTGCCGTCCGCAAAATGCCATAGCCGGTACCAAGGGCCGCTCTCGGCCCGTCCGGCTGCGCAACCTCACACCCTATCCCAGCTGCATGGAAACGCCGAAGCGGCGGCGAAGGAATAGCGCCAGGCCAAGCGCAATCGCCCCCAACACGGCCATGAGCAAACCAAGGGTTAGCGCCTGCGCCATGTAGTTGCTCTGCCATTCCTCCCACAGCATCGTGGAGAGCACCCGGCTCTGGGCCGTATAGAAGAAAATGACCAGGACGAGATTTCTAATGGCGAAAAGGAACAAGAGAACAAAGGAGGTCATCAACGCCGGCGCCAGCAAGGGCAGCATGACTCTTCGAAAGCTCATGCTCCACGATGCGCCGCTCACGCGGGCGCTCTCTTCGAGCTCCCGGCTCACCTGGTACATTGGCCCGGATAGGATCCGAGAGCTGAGCGGAATGAAATTCACCAACAGCACAAGGGCAAGGATGAACACCGTTCCGAGAATCGGACGGAATATATGAGTACTACCCACATAAGCCTGGATAAAGGCGATAGCCAGCACCGGTGCGGGGGCCATCCTTGGCGCCCACGTTACGAGCTCCATTGCGCGCCGGCCCCTGAACTGCGTACGGACCATCACGTAGACGGCAAGGCTTGCGATGAGGGTGCAGAGCACACCCACCAGGATCCCAAGCAGCACCGTGTTTTCGATCGCTTTGATCAACCGGGGGTCTGACATTGAGATTCGCCACTGCTCCAGCGTGAGGGACATGTTCGCCCATAGCCCGGCTACTCGCATGAAGCTCCCGAGCACCAGGATGGAAAGGGGCAGGAACACCGCGACGCTGAAGTACAGCATGCAAACGCCGAAGGCGGGCCAACGCCATCGGCCGAGAGGCATCAGCCGCGGCCTATATCCACGCCCTGTGATGGTGACATATGACTTGTTCCCCAAGAGCCGTAGCCGAAGCGCGATCAGCGCGAACACAATCACCACGAAAATAGCGCTCAAGGCGGTAGCCTTGGGTAGGTTGGTGGGGAACACTTCGGCAAGCAGGTAGATCTTCGTGGAAAACACGTAGATGCGCGCCGGCGTCCCAAGGATCAGCTCCGTCTCGAAAGACTCCAACGCAAAGAGGAAGGTGTAGAACACCGCCTCGAGAATGCCGGGCAGCGCCAAGGGAAAGACGATTCTTCGCAATAGCTGCATGCTTCCGGCGCCCGACACACGGGCCGAGTCCTCCAAGGTGGAGTCCATGGCCCTGAATACCGGTGCGGTTAGCAGGAAAATGAAAGCCGCCATTTGAAGGCTGGAGACGAAGATAATTCCGCCGTACGAATAGATATTGACGACCGGGCCAGTGACGAAGGGCAGTTTCTCCAGGAGCCAGTTGATAGCACCGGTCCTAGAACCCAACAGCACCCATCCCATGGCTATGGGCAGCCCCGGCATGAAGAAGGTGATCCAAAGGAGCACTTCGATCTGGCCGCGCCAGGGGATATTCGTCCGAGCGACTACCCAGGCCAGGGATATTCCCAGAGCAGCGGCAATCGCCACACGCACCGCTGCAAGCCAAAAGGTCGTCCAAAACAGCCCATACACGGTGGGGTCCGTGAAAGCCTGCTCATAGTTAGACAGTGTCAGGGCGGCGCCGGTCCCCGCGCCGCCTCTGACACTGGTTAGGAAGAGCATCGCCAGCGGATAGAGCGTCAGCCAGCCCAGCAATAGGAGCAGCAACCACGCGTGCCAGTGCCGCTGAGTGTTGCGGAGCCGGTCCACGAGTCCGGACGACAGCGTCCGCTGCATCCGGCCTGCGGTCGCTTCAGTGACTCCAGCCATTCAAGCCTCCCAAGGCGCGCCGGCGCCTTCCACCCGCAGGACGAATCCCCCTAGCTTGCCGGCAACGGTTGCCGCTGCGACCCGTGCTGGGCTTCCCAAGTGGTCACATAATCGTTAATGGCCTTGGTGAAATCGCCTTCCGAAATCCCAGACGTAAGGCCGAGCCAGGCGCTGTTGGCATTCTTATAGATATCCGCAGCAAGCTGGGTCTGAGGGCCAGAGTAGATGTACTCGGGCCCAGTCTTACCTCCGCCAGCCACGTCGCATTGTGCGATAGCTTGCGGCACACCATCCGGAACGTCGGTCCGGGTACTGGGCTGCGCGCCATCCTTGGCTATGATCTCCTGTCCTTGCTGGCTGAACGCCCAATTCATGAAGAGCAGAGCCGCATCGGGGTGACGCGCGTTCTTCACCATACCCATGGTGGATGCTGTCGTTATGACGGGAGTGTCGGGGAAGCAGACTGATTGCACCGGAGCGCCCTGCGACGCCTCGGCCCCGGCACCGCTGCCGCCTATGATGATCGCGACTTCGCCACGCGCCAGCGGGCCGGTCTCGCTTTGAGGGGCCTCGTACAGCGTCGGCTTCTGTTGCGTGTAGATGGTCCAGAGGTCTGCGGCGCTCATCTGGCTGGTGACATAGCCCCAGCCAACCCATTTGAAGGCGGGGTCCTGTGTGGTGTGCGGGTCGGCCCAACCGATCTTGCCGTTGTACTTCGGATCAGTGGCCAACTGATGGAAGCTGGTGGGGTAATCAGCGGGCGAAAGCAGGCTCGTATTCACCGTGATGGGATAGCCGTAAGTCGTGTTCATGGTCAGGTAGTTCAAGGAAGGGCTTAACGTCGTCGGCTTGACCTTCCAAACACTGCTTGGCTCAGAGAGTATCGGCAGCGGCTGCCCCTTGATGGACTGGAAGTAACCTGCCGCCTCAAAGGTGTTCTGCCAAGGCGGGTACATATTCACCACGTCGGCCGAGGGCACTCCACTGCCCAGCTCTTGTTGCACTCGCTGAAAGACCTGGCTGCCGGAGCCGCCTATGATGTTGACGGTAATCCCGTACTCCTTCTGGAAGGCTTGGGCAATTTGCGCCCCCTGGGAGCCTCGGAGAATCACCGTCCCATAGACGGTGACGCTGCCTTCCTGCTTCGCCTTGGCCACTATCTGCTCCCAGGCACTATTCGAAGTAGTGGAGGTAGCCGTCGCCGTGGTGGAGGTAGCCGTCGCCTTCGGGGCAGCGGTTGTCGAAGTCGGAGTCGGCGTGGGCAGGGAGCTTCCACCGCATGCGGCGAGCAAAAGCAGCATCAAGACTAAGAAGCCGAAGAGACCTATCACACGTCCTGTGAGTCGCATTTGGTCCTCCCTTTCCTCATCCATATAGATGCACTCGCGGTCAGTTGGGTTGATTGTGGATGAATACCGCGGGCGTCCCTGAGAGATTTCTCCACTCCGTTCCCCGGCCTGCCGGGGACTCTGGTCGAGATGGCATTAACGACGTACTCGTGCAAAGAAGGCGTCAACTGATGGTGGCAAGAGCTCCATCCCGGAGCTGCACCACATGACCGCTTTGCTCCATGCTGGTCTGGGCCGCCAAGACGAAAACATCCTCGAGGCTTTCAGGGCCGGGCAGCCGCCCACGGGCCTCTTCCGACGCATCCTCCGTAGCTATCGCCCCGCCGGGGGCCACGGCGACCACCACGATGTTGAACTCGCGCTCTTCATCAGCAACGAATTTAGTGAAAGTGCGAATGGCGTCTTTCGAGACCACGTAGGGACAGGCGCCGGGGCCGGCGCCGCCGCCATGGAGATTGACCACATGGCCGGAGCGTTGGGCTTCCATGTACGGCAAGACGTGCTTCGTGGCCAGGAATGTGCCGCCGAGGTTCGTGTCGAGCACCTTGTCCCAGAAGGACTGTTCCATGTCACGGATGCGAGGCCAGCGCGGTATGCCCCAAGCAAAGTGCGGCACAATGCCGGCGTCGTTTACCAGCACATCGATACGCCCATAGTGATCAGCCGTACGTCTCATCATTGCCGCCACGGCCTGCTCATCCCTGACGTCGGTCGGGATCGTGAGGACCTCAGCTCCCAGCTCACCCACGTCGGCCTCCACCTTGTCCATAGGTCCGATATCGGCAATAGCAATGCGGTACCCATGCTGAGCGAAGGTCTTGGCAGCATGGCGGCCGATGCCCTTGGCACCGCCGGTAATCACGGCCACGGGATTCTCACTCATCCTGCTGCTCCTCCTGGCGTTGTCTGCACTATGCCTTGCTAGTCCTAGAGGCTGTAAAGCGCCCTGGCGTTGTCATCCAAGATGCGGTTGACGGACGGTTCCGGGACCATCCCGCTTTGCCTCAGATGCCTGAGCGCCTCGATCTCCGACGAGGTGTCGTTGTGGCCTTAGTCGGAGCCGATAACGATGTTGGTGTCTCCCACGCAGTCCAATATCGCCGGGAGGTTGTCGGCCGTCTGACAGGCAACGAACATGCGGTTCTCTTTCAGAACGTCCTGCCCGGGCCAAGGCCGTCCGCTCTTGCGGAAGCGCAGCTCCATGTCATTGAGAGCGTAGGGCACCCACTGGGCGCTTACCTCGACGAAGCCCCAGCGCAAGTCTGGGTACTTGGCCGGCGTGCCTTTCATGAGCAGGTCGTGGAAGGCGCCGACCACCGGCAGCTTGAAGGTGGAAAAGCCGGCGTCCAGGGAATAGAGATCGAACTGAAAGAAGTTGCCCGAGGTGGCGTGAATGCACACGGGCAGGTCCAACTGGCTGGCCTCGCGATAGACGGGGTCAAAGTATGGCTCGGAAGCCCGCCGGTCCCCCTCGGTGCTGTGCATGAAAATGCCGCACGCCCCATGCTCCTTAGCCCAATGCATCTCCTCGATGGCCTTGTCCAGGCTCATGTAGGGGAGCATGGCTACCCAGCGCAGGCGTCCCTGGCCCCTGCCCCAAATGTCCGCCATCCAGCGGTTGTAGCCCCTAGAGAGGGCCACCTCCACCTCCGGCCGGCGCGTCAGGGGCCTGAGAAACAACGTGGGATAGAGCACGTGGACGTCCACTCCTAGCTCGTCCATGTGGGCGAGCCGCCGTTCGATGTCGGCTACCTCCGCCGCCTCCTCCGTGACTTCCTTGCTGCGAAAGTCCGAGCGCTTCTGCACCGCCCGGCCCTCGATGAGCCAATACTCTTGGACACGGCCCCGTCTGCCGGCAAACCCGGCTCGGGAAGTCACCTCACCATATTTGGGCACTAGGACAACCGGCTTGAACTCCTCGTCCTCCTCCAACATGAACTCCCACGTCCGCTCGCTTTCGATGACATGAGCGTCAGAATCGATGACAGCCATTTTCGTCCTCCCCATACCCATTCATCAATT
The DNA here is from genome assembly GCA_046705745.1 of Dehalococcoidia bacterium. GTDB lineage: Bacteria > Chloroflexota > Dehalococcoidia > Lucifugimonadales > Australimonadaceae > JBJKQC01. The sequence goes on along the minus strand of JBJKQC010000005.1, from coordinate 6,058 downwards.
TGCGTACGCTTTTCCCACGTTCCGCCTAATAGTGGAACGTATCTCACCGCCGCATGCGTTACCGGCTATGTTTTGCGGATTTGCGCTACGAGGGTAGGCGCTGGTATAGCACTCCGGCACGCGGCCGTCAACAGAAATTCTTACGATGCCTGGTTGGCGGGAAAGGCAGATCTCGTGACGGGGCCCCACCGGTGTGACACAATGTCCCCACTTTCCACGCCACCGACCCCTTTCAAGACAAGGACCGCCCATGATCCAACCCAACCGGACTCCCGAAGAACGCGACCTGCTGGCCCGCGCGGCCCGTGTCCTGCCAGGAGGCAGCCTCGGCAACCTGCGGCTGGCAGACGACTACGACTTCATCGTCAAAGAAGGACACGGCTCCCATATCTGGGACGTGAGCGGCAACGAGTACATCGACTACCTGCTGGGCTCCGGTCCGATGGTCTTGGGCCATTCCCATCCGGCGGTCCTAAACGCGGTCGAGGAGGCCCTGCGCAAGGGCTTCACGTTCTTTACTCAGAACGAATATGCCGTGCGGTTGGCGGAGAAGGTGGTGGACGCAGTGCCTTGTGCAGAGCAGGTCCGCTTCACCACCAGTGGGACGGACGCAACATTCCAATGCCTGCGTGTTGCCCGCGCGTTCCGTAAGCGCGACGAGATACTCAAATTCGAGGGCGGCTTTCATGGGATGCACGATTATTCCCTCATGAGCCTCAGCCCGTCCGGCGCCACGCCCTTTCCTCAGCCAGAGCCCAGCTCCGCCGGCATTCCCAAGGCGGTACAGGACACTGTGTTGGTCGCGCCATTCAACGACCTCGACTATTCCACGTCCCTCATCGAAAAGCACCACGACGAGCTGGCCGCTGTCATTCTGGAGCCGCTGCAGCGCGTCATCGCCCCACAGGCGGGCTTCCTCCGAGGGCTGCGGGAGGTGACAGAGCACTTCGGCATCCCCCTCATCTTCGACGAGGTCGTTACCGGCTTTCGACTCGCCTATGGCGGCGCACAGGAATACTACGGCGTGACGCCGGACCTGGCCGCGCTGGGCAAGATCGTGGGCGGAGGTTTCCCCTTGGGCGCCGTTGTTGGCCGCCGCGAGCTCATGGAGGCCTATGACGCCGCGGCTGTCCCGTCGAATGGTTTCATCCCTCAGATCGGGACACTCAACGGCAACCCCATCGCCGCGGCAGCCGGGCTTGCCACTCTGGAAGAAATCGGCGAGCCAGGGCGCTACGACGCCTACCGGGCATCGGCCCACCGCCTGCGGAGCACGCTCCAGCGACTCCTGGACGAAGCCGAGATTCCGGCGGTCGTCAGCGGCGAGGACGTCATGTTCGACGTCTACTTCACCGACCACCCTATCGTGGACTACCGTTCCACGCTGGACACCAACAAGGCCCTCAACAAGGTCTTCGACAACACGCTACTGGAGAACGGCGTGTTCAAGCCCGCCGGCAAGATTTACGTCGGGATGTGCCATACCGAGGCCGACCTCGAGCAGACCATCGCGGCCTTCAAAGCCGGCGTGGCGGCAGTGCGGGACAGATAGCTGACCTCATCCTTCCATAAAGCACACCGACGGCGGAAGGGGCCGCGGCCGGGGGCATGCGACGGCTACCTTGCGCCTTTGAAGAACAGGTCCTCGGGCTTGAAGTCGTGGCTGATTGTGCCGATTTCCCGACAGTACCGGATGATGGCCTCCAGGGCTTTGTAGTTGTTCTGCAGGCCGTTCTTGTGCGGGAAGAGGCCGTGGTCTCGCAGCCACCAGATGGGAAAACCCATGTGGCTGTCGTCCACCCGCGCGTTCCGGTAGTACAGATCGCGCGCCTCATCGCAGGCGTCCACCACCGCCTGGCCCAGGCCGGGGTTGGCCCCCAGCGTGTCGTTCTGTGCCACCAGCACCACGTTGACGGGGAAGACCCCGGTCTCGGCACGGTACTTGAGCGCCTCGGCGAGGGGATCGTCAAAGAGCCGGGCCGTGTTGGAGGTCAGGGCCGGCCCCACACGATCGAAAAAGACCGCGTCCAACTCGCCGCTGTCCAGGTCCTTCACCTGGTCGCCGCCCTTTTCAATCTTGAACTTGGCCGGGCGAGGATAGCCTGCGGACATCAGCGAATTCGGCTCGGCCTCCACCCACGTGATCTTCGTCAGATCGACGCCGTACACGTCCACGAGCCCTCCACGGAGCCAAGTCGCCGGATTGAAGCCGTAGCCTCGAATCCCTACCCGTTTGCCCTCCAAGTCCTTGGGGGAACGGATGCCGGCGTGCTTGTTCACTTGCGCCCCAACATGGGGGAAGAACACATCGGGGAACACAGGGATGCCGGTGACAGGCCGGCCTTGGTCTATAGCAATGAGGAAGTTGGTCAGCGGCAAGACAGAGATGTCATACAGCGGGTCACCGAACATGGCTGCATACATAGGCGCTGCGCCCTTCTCGGGCCAGGCCGGGCGAACGTCGAAGCCCTTTACCTTCGCCGTTCCGTTGGCGACGTACGTGGCCGCGTACTCATGGTCTGCTGCTAGGGTTATGGGCATTGCGCCTTCTCCTGTGCTTCCTGTTTACATGTCCGACGCCGAGCCAATGAGGCAACCCGGCTATCAACCAGTCGTTAGGGCGAGCGCTGCTCGCCCCTACGACTGGCCGCGCGCACGCGGCGTCACTCCGGTATGGGGTACCCGTCGCAGCGGGAGTCGGTCCCGCCCGCGCGGACGCAGGTCTCCCAGTCGAGGGCGATGAGCTGGACTGCCCCGGGCGTGCCGACGGTGGGGGTAGGCACGACCTTGTGTCCGCGGCGCCCCAACTCTTCCTTGACCGCCTGGGGGAATGCGTCCTCCATGCGCAGGACCATCTCCTGATCGATGGTCCGGGGGTCGGTGCCGGGGAAGTGCGCCCAACGCGGAGCGTCCGCCGCGGCCTGCACGTTCATCCCGTGGTCCAGCACGTTGGAGATGACCTGGCTGTTCCACTGCGGCTGGTTGTCGCCGCCGGGGGTGCCGCCCACCAGTACCGGCCTGCCGTTCTCGAACACCATGTAGTTATGGATGGTGTTGATAGTCCGCTTGCCCGGCGCGATGACGTTGACGTGGCCCTCGTCCAGGTAAAACCCACGCCCAACGCGGTCGTTGAGGGCAATGCCAGTGTCCCCGGCCACGAAGCCGCTGCCGAAGTACATGGAGAGGCTGTGGATGAAGGACACGGCGTTGCCATGACGGTCGACCACGCAGAAATAGGACGTGCTGGGGTTGGGAACGGCCGAGCTCCGAAGCTCGCCGGCCGGCACCGTCTTCGCCGCCTTGCGCATGTCAACCAGCTTGCTGCGGCGCTCCGCGTACTCCTTGGACAGCAGCTCGTCCAGCGGCACGCGCACGAACTCCGGGTCGCCTATGAACGCCAGCCGGTCGGTGAAGGCCAGCCGCTTGCACTCCACCATGGCGTGGACCGCATCCGCGCTGCCCTGCCCCATCGCGGCCAGATCGAAGCCATCCATGAGACTGAGCAGCTCCAGCGTGAGCACGCCCTGGGACGGCAGCCCGGTGGCGTACACCCGCCTGCCACGGTACTCGATGGACGGCGGGTCTTCGTAGAGGAACGTCTCGTGTCTCGCCAAGTCCTCCTCGCTAATGAGTCCGCCGCCGGCCTGAATGGCCGCCGCCAACTCCCTGGCCAGCGCGCCATGGTAAAACTCCTCTGGCCCGCCTTCCGCCACGCGCTGGAGGCTGCGGGACAGGTCCTTCTGCACCAGCACGTCGCCGGCCTCGTAGGGCTTTCCGTTCTTGGTGAACACCTTGGCCGAGGACGGGTACTTCTTGATCTTGTCCAAGTGCTGGGTGAAGTACTTGGCAATCCGCCCCGGCAGCGGGAAGCCTTCCGCCGCCAGGTCGACGGCGGGCGTCAGGAGCTTCCCCAACGGGCGTGTCCCGAACCTGTCCAATATGGTCTGCCAAGCGTGGACCTCGCCGGGCACGGCCGGGGTCAGCGGACCATCCGGCGGCATCTTCGTGTAGCCCTTGCCGACGAAGTAGTCGCGCGTAGCCCCGATGGGCGCGCGGCCGCTGCCCGAGAGGCCGTACAATTTGCCGGAAGACGCTTCATAGAGGAGCGCGAAGACCTCGCCGCCGAGTCCGCACATGGGCGGCAGCGTCACTGCCTCGGCCGCGGCGGTCGCGACGGCGGCGTCGAAGGCATTACCGCCCTCCCGTAACACTTGGGCCCCAACGGCGCCCGCAAGCGGCGCGGAAGAGCAGACCATTCCCTTCTTGGTCAACACCGCGCTTCTGGCGGCGGATACCATCGGCCCTTGGATGAGAGTCATGGGCACTTCTCCTCTTACTGCTTAGCCTGCGGCATCATAAGCCTCCACGGAAATCCGCTCAACTCACAGTGAACGGTGGACAGTGAGCGGAGGCGGCAGGACGCCAGAGCAATACCGCCAAGTTGGTGGCGGTATTGCTCTTGGTTTTGGGAAGGGTAATTCACGGCTGCGGACTGCTAACGGGGAAATGCCTATGATTTCATGCATTATTGATCTGGTTACACCATGCCGAAAGCGCCCCGGACCAGGACGTTTCGAGCACATGCTGCGGGGCAATAGGACGTAGCCTGGCCGGGGGCGGCACGTGTGATGGCGCGGGTTGGGGGCTCCCCCTGCTCGCCTAGGCCGATTCGCTATTGCGGCTTCAACTTGCAACGATAGGCTGGACACAACTCCCGACAGCTCGAACGCCGCTTCAGGAGACCACAATGTACGATCGCATACTGATCCCACTCGATGGCTCTGACCTAGCCATCCAGGTGCTGCCTTACGTCCGCTCCATCGCCCGGGCTTTCCGCGCGGAAGTGTTGCTCCTTGAGGCCGTCCCCTCCTTGGCCGACCTCGCACGCGATTATGGGCCTGGCCCGACCCCAGAGGCGACGCCACTCCCCCGGACTCGCGCCGCCGAGATGGCCTCGGACGATTTGGAGGTGCTCCACCAGGAAGTGCGGAAGGAGGCGGCCAATGACTTGGAGCGGCGGGCGCAGGTCCTCCGGCATGCTGGGCTCGAAGTCTCGGTGAAGATCGGAGAGGGTGACCCTGCCGAGGCCATCGCCGAAGAGGCCGTGGACGCGGGAAGAACGCTCATCGCCATGACCACCCACGGGCGCTCCGGCTTCCGCCGATGGTGGACCGGCAGCGTCACCGAAAAGATCGTCCGCTTGGCCTCCGCGTCTGTCCTTGTGGTGCGCAGTGCCGAAACTCCGGCAGGCGCCGCCGACTCCGCCGCACTGTTGGAGCGGATTATCCTACCCGTCGACGGCTCCGAGCTGGCCGAGCAGGCCATCCCGCACGCCGCCGCGCTGGCCAAGGCCGTAGGCGCGCGGGTCCGGGTCATGCGCGTCGTCCCTCGGACCTACTACGTGCCCGGTCAGTATCCAGTCGTTGACGCCCTTCCATCGTCTCCGGGCAGCGATATGAGCGCCGACAAGTACGTGCACGGCGTCGTCGATCGGCTTCGCGGTGAGGGAGTGGAAGGTGTAGATGGCGTCGTGCTCCAGGGAGACCCGGCCGAGGAGATCATTCAGAATGCGAAGTCGTTGCGGGACTCGATCGTCGTCATGAGCACCCACGGACGGACAGGCATCGGTCGCTGGGCGCTGGGCAGCGTAGCCGACAAGGTCGTGCACCACAGCTACCGACCTGTGCTGCTTGTCCGTGCCGGCAGCAAAGCCGCTGGCTAAGACGCCTGATATCGTCACGCGCATGGTGGCGTCCACCAACGAGAAATGGCCCCCGCGCGCTCGGTCAGCCGAATACGATCCCTCTCAGCCCCCACTCGCCGTCGACGCGATGGAGCCCTGTTCGACCCACGTAGCAACCGGTACAGAACATGCGGCAAGGCCGCGAGAGTTCGCCGGAATCGGCGATGGCCGGTTGTCCGCTACCGGAAGCTGGTCCCCTCCCGAAAAACTGGTCCAGCGAAAAGGTGAGTCTTCTGAGATACTCCGGCCGACCCGAAGGAGGAGTCGATGAAGACGTCCCGGTACAGTCCCGAGCAGATCGCCTTCGCCCTGCGG
>JBJKQC010000004.1:0-23080 GCA_046705745.1 Dehalococcoidia bacterium | reverse complement strand
CCGTTCCAGGATGTTCACGTTGGCCTGCTGGAAGTCGACCAGGGCTTCAGAGGAAGAGTTGAAGTTAGTGATGCCGTAGTACTGCAACGGCAGGTCCAGCGTGTCGGCCAACCACATCAGGGAAATGTCTTGTCCCTGCAACTGACCTGGGGACAAGTCTGCCGTCCCCTGCTTGATGGGACCCTTCGTGCCGTTTTCGGCCTCAGCAAGAGTCGTGTAGGGCAATCCCTTTCCGTCCGAGTTGCTCCGCCCCAGAATGGCGAAGTCCGAGCTGGAGACGGCCCCAATGATGTTCCAGCCGCTGGCGCTGAAGTTGGCTCCCTGCAAGAATTTCTGCTGATACCAGGTGGCCGACGACATAGTACCGATAGTCAAACCATCAGGCTTGGCCGCCCAGACGTCGTTGAGTCCGGCGGTCTGGGGAGTCTTGTTCTGCACTACGACACTGGGATTGCCAGGAATGAACTTGGACCACTCAGCCGCGAGGGCCCGCGCGATAATGTCCGTCCCGCCGCCCGCGCCATAGGGCACCACGATCGTGATGGTCTTCCCTTTGAAGTAGGCCGCCGCGTCGAAGGACGAAGTCGGCGTGGCCGTTGGCTGCGATGATGTGGTCGGCGGCGCGGTGGCCGTCGGTGTTGTGCCGCCACTCGGTGCCGTCGCCGTCGGCGGCGCCGCAGTCGGTGTGGGCGTCGCCGTTGGCGACGCGCTACCGCCGCACGCGGCCAACCCAGCGACCGCGAGTATCCCAACGAGCCCTGTTACCAAGACCCGCGACAGTTTCCCGGCCAGTATGTGCATTACTATCCCCCTTTGTTGTTGATCCCCTGCTTCGGAAAAACGGGCCGTGTGGTCGCCACGCGAGAGTTTCTCCGACGACAGGACGTAAGAGGGGTGGGGCCGCATGGGAGTCCACACGCCCTCTGTTTCCACCCACATCTGGCCTCTGTTAGTGCCCGGGCTGCGCTGCCATGACCACCCGCTTCCCGGCACATCCGTGGGAAGCCCGGCCACTAGCGCCTCCCTTGAATTACTCACATATACGGTGCTCGACCTTGCAAGGATTTTGCGAAGCTCACGCATTCTGCGTCGAGAGGTCAACCCAGCGGAGCTTCTCTAGCGCCAATCGCGAGATTTCCTGACCTATAGCCAACGAATGGTGGGCGATCTCCTTCATGGAGACTTTTCCCCTTGTGCGAGCAATGACGCTGCGCAGGAACTTTGTCCTCGCGGTTACGGAGGGTAATCATGGTGGAACCGGCCGTCAGCATGCTGGCCAGTGAGATCCCTCGCATGCCCCTGCACTATGTATGCCGCGATTTCGGCGTCACACAGGAACACGGGGCCGACCCGGTCGTGCGCGTGGCCAATGCGCATATGGACCGGTCAGCCTTTCGTTGCAGTAGCGGACGTCAATAAGCACGGCAGGGGCTACCAAACAGCTATCGAAGCGGTCCTGAAAGGCAACGCTCTAGCCGCCAGTGTCGATGCACCCTTCAACCTGACGGCCGAGGAAACAGGGCATGCACACCATGGGCATATTGAGTGTGTGGGCGATCCATATCGCCAACATGTGCGCCAGCGTCGAGTTGGTCCGCGAGAACGCGGACACCCTTACCGCCTTGCTTCAGTCAATGATTCACGCCATCCCTTATTCAAGAAGGAGAAGGACAAGAGCTGCGAGGTCATCGAGGAGCCCCGGGCGCCAATCGTCTGGCTGGGGAATATTCCACGCCGCAAGCGGATGCGGGTAGGGCTTGACTGAGAAGCCCGGCCAGACTATGCCTGTCTATCGCTCGCGTGCGCATCTCGTAGCGTTCCAACAGCAGGACGATAGCAGCCACATGCCAGGCCCAGATCGGACCCGGACAGTGACCGACGGACAAGCACAGTGGAAGCGCCATCCAGGCAGGAGGAAGGGACTCAGAGATGGGGGGGCGTCTTCGAGGCAGGGGGAGCCCATGGTGGAGATAGGGGGACTCGAACCCCCAACCTCTGCGATGCGAACGCAGCGCTCTCCCAGTTGAGCTATATCCCCATAGGCGTCGGCACGCTCAGCGCCGTCTCACTATAGCAACCGGCCAAGGTAAGGGTCAAGACGATTAACGTGGCCATGGCCGCAAAGACGCCGCCATCTGGCAGCGTGACCACGATAGGTGCAGCCCAATTGCGATTGTCCTGGCGGAAGCCAGCCGGACGGCGCACGTCCTGAGGCAGCGATGCGCTAGACATCAGAATAGCATCACTTCCTTTGTTAGAATGGCGTCATGCCAACTCCTAGCAATCGCCTCGATGCGCTGCATCAGTTTATCGACAATCGACTCCCGGATTTCGTAGCTGGGGCCAAGCTCTTCGCTGGCTCCATTGGCGAATCACCGTCCAAGTACTCCCGCAGCCCGGGAATGTGGAATGCGGCATTTCGTGATCTCGGCCTGGACGCCGCATACGTGCCTTTCGACGTGCGCAGTGAGAACCTAGCGGCCTTCGTGGGGACACTGCGCGAGCTTCCGGGCTTCATGGGCGCCAATGTGACGGTGCCGCACAAGCTGGCCATCATGGAATTGCTAGATGAAGTAGACCTACTGGCCAAGCAGATCGGTGCAGTCAACACCTTTGCGCGCGTGGCCGACGGCCGGCTGATAGGGTACAACACCGACGCCGAGGGGCTTATCGGGTCCATTTTGAGGCCACTGCCAGACAAGGGAGCACCATTCTTGCCTTCACTGGAGGGCAAGAGTGTGCTGTTGCTAGGTGCCGGAGGCGCCGGCCGCGCCTCAGCATTCGCCCTGGCGCGCAACCTTGAGGGCGGGCCATTATTCATTACGAATCGGTCGCTCGGCCGCGCACGCGAGCTGGCGGCTCAAGTGGCAAAGCACTACGCAAACGTACAAGCGATCAGCCAAGGTGAGGCCCTCGATATGGTGTCCAGCGTCGATCTTGTGGTCAACGCGTCGACTGTGGGCCAGTCGGGCATCCGACAATTGCCAGAGGGCAAAGCAACCTGTTTGGAGCCATTTTCGTCTTTGGCCCCCGCCTCACCCGCCGTCCTGGAGAGGATAGACGAGGATGCGGCGTTCTACAGGGAGTGGTTCGGTCGATCACTGGAGGCGATTGAAGCCAACCAGGCTACGGCCGCCCGTGCGTTGTTGACCTGTGCGCCCAAAGTGGGATTCGTAGACGCGGTGTATTCCCCGGACGAGACAGTCCTGCTGCGGCAAGCGCGGTGGCGGGGTCACAAGACGCTCAACGGTAAGGGCATGCTCATCATGCAAGCGACAGAGTCATTCGTGAAGCGGATGACACGCACACACTTAGAGGCACTAGGCTACAAGCCAGACGCCCTCTATGATCGCGTCTTAAAGACCATGGCTGCGGCCTTTTGAACATTCCACAGCGAGATGCTGCCTTTCGCATATCTGACGCGAGCATACGATATCGCGGCAAAGGAACGGTCCCTACGACATGGTCTGCGAGAATAAGCCGCCTGCCCGCAACTGCGAAACGGCCATCTCCGCGAGTGCCTGGTACCACTCTGGATGAAGTTTGAGGAAGGAGCGCAGGCTTTCCGCGGGAAAGGCCAACGCTCGAACGTCTTCCACGGCTTCTACAGCCACAAAGTGGGGAGCGTCATCGATCAGCGAAAGCAGGCCAATTGCGTCGCCAGGACTAAAGAAATTCATCAGATGGTCAAAGGAGCCGTCATGCACGGGAGCAGCCTGGCTCTGAGCGTGGCCTTCCACAATGAAGAGGACGCGATCCACTATCGTGCCTCGGCTGCAGATTTCCTCACCGGCAACAAAGTGCTCCCAATAACCACCGCCTATGAAGTCCGCGAGTTGCTCGGGAGATAAGGTCCGGAGTAACCGATTGGTCTGGAGCACACTCGAGTTGGTCCTTTGGTTGCCACTTGCCCTTTCAGGGCCTAGCGCGATTCCTCTCGTCAATTGATTGTTCATCTTTATCCCACCATCCTGTTAGTGTCCTGGCCGGGTGCTGCTGGCGCAAGCAAAACCATGCCCAAGTGAACGGCGTGCGCTTGCCGGCCTCATAGTGTGCGAAGTGCGAACATCCTGGCATTGCTAGGCGGACTGCCTGTCAACATGCGAGATGACGTGGTTAGGGGTGGCAGTATTACGCAGGGGTAGCCCTTTCTTGCCGTAGTCCCGCGTGAAGCCACACTGAATGCACTGAAGGTATGTACCGAACATGTCCACAGTTTGTGCCAAATCTCCGCCGCCGCACTTCGGACAACTCTTGAAGAGTATCATCGCTTTTGACCTCCGAGCCCCTATCTTCCTGCTCAACAGGGGACACTACTCACGGCCCTCACGTCTGTATAAGAACCCTATTTTCTCGCGCTTCTTCAACTCATCACAAATGATGAATTCAACGTGATTCTGCTGATAGATTAATCCCTTTTTCACTATATCTCTCACCCTGTCTTATGGCATGGCCAGGTCTATTTCGCTAGACTGTTGTCGATCCCAATGGCGCAGCACATATGGGTCCAAGCGTAAGTTCCCTAGGGGAATGGGAGCAGAACGCTACCACCCAGGAGATATCGGGTATAGCCCGCAATCTCGTCTGGGGGTTCACACCCATAAGTGGTAGGGAGTTTTCCTACAAGGGTTCGTCGGGTTTTTATCGCAGCAATTCGCCGCGAACCGTGCCATTGTGTTCATCACAGCGCGCTGAAACGGAAGGTGCTTTGATGACCAATGCCAATCAAGCAAATCGCAGGCCACGGCAATACTTCGGCAGACAGATGGAAGCAGCGGATGGTTCCATCGTGGGGTTCGAGCGGCGGGGCAACTTGGACGTCCTGCCGGCCCCAGCCACGAAGCGGCTCGCCATCTACATTGCGGAAGAGCAGCAGATCCTACGGGAGGCGTACCAGGCGTTTTTTGCCTCTCATGACTCGATCCAAGTAGTGGGTTCATCCGGAGACACCGCAATCGAGTCGCTCACCGCAGCAGCTGTGACCTTGCGACCCCAAGTGATGCTTGTAGGCTTCAAGGTGTTGCACCCAAGCACTGTCGAGCAGTTGGCCAAAGTACGGGAGACGAACCCGAACATCGGGATCGTGCTACTCTCCGCCTCTTACGACGTCAGGGGAATAAGGGCTTTGAGAGAATTCTCTCGCGGCGCGACGAGCGGATGCGCCTATCTTCTCAAACACACAATCGACACCGTGGACCAGCTCACTCAGGTAGTACAGTCGGTATTCGAAGGTCGAATCATTCTGGATCCCGCGGTCATGGAAGGGCTCATGGCCAGCATGGACCCGAAGTCCACTCTTCTCAAAGACCTGTCTCCCCGAGAGTTGGAGGTCTTGAGCTGGATGGCCAAAGGCTACAACAACCACACCATCGCGGATGTCCTCTGCTTGGAGCCAAAGACCATAGAGCGACACATCAATGGCATTTACAGCAAACTGGAGACTGCGCCCGACTCCAAGCATGCGCGAGTTCATGCAGTGACCATGTACCTGCGGGCCATAGGCGCTCTGCCTGCGGAGGACTTCGCCGAGAGATAGGTCAGATCCGAACTAGAGCAGTTTCAGGTTGGGACTGCGGTCAGACTTCCCGCCCGGTGAGGCCCGATCTGTAAGCCAGTGCTCTATGAGATTTCCATGAATTGTGGATATGCTCGCTCCACGTACTGAAAAAGCATCCGTTGAGCATTGAAGAAGGAACCGTTCAATGCAATGGTGTCTCTCCGAAGCTCAATGAACCCGTCTGGAGCCTGGTAGAACAAGGGCCCGACGACGCGCTCCAGCTTGTCGTACAAGGCATCGACCTCGGGCTCGTCGGGGCTGGGTTCCGCCAAATCGTCACCGATGGCCCACCCTGTCTTGCCTTCCACGCAACCTTCGACCCACCACCCGTCGAGGATACTTAGGCTCGGAACACCGTTCAGTGCCGCCTTCATCCCGCTGGTGCCAGATGCTTCCAACGGCTTGCGAGGAGTGTTGAGCCAGACGTCCACGCCCGCGCAAATGGTCCGCGCCAAGGCCATGTCGTACCCCTCCAGGTAGACTACCTGCACGCCGTCACCTAAAGCCTTCGAGATGTTGTAGACATTCTGGATGAGCCGTTTGCCGAGCTCATCCTTGGGATGCGCTTTCCCGCTGAACACGAACTGAATAGGCCCCGCTGTCCTGGCGATGTACTTCAAGCGCTCGACGTCATGGAAGATCAGGTCCATGCGCTTATATGCGGTAGCCCGCCGAGCGAATCCAATGGTCAGGGCGCCCGGGTCTAAGCTGACGTCCACTCGCCGTTCGATCTCAGAGAGCAGCGCTGCCTTAGCTTCGTTATGTGCTCGGGCAATCTCTGCATGAGGAATGCTGACTGCGTAGCGGAGGTAAAAATTGTCCACGCGCCAATCGGGTATGTACTGGTCGTACAGCGATTGAAAGGGCAAAGAAGTCCAACTGCCAGCGTGGACGCCATTGGTGATCGAGCCAACAGGGTACTCAGGGAACATACCGCGGGAGACTTCGGCGTGACGCATGGCAACGCCATTGACCCGACGTGAGAAACGAAGGGCCAAGTATGTCATGTTGAGCAAGCCATTAGTGTAGACATCCGCGATAACAGGTGCGGAAGCGCGCTCGCTCCCCAGGACCTGCTCGACCATCTCGACTGGAAACTGGTCATGGCCTGCAGGCACGGGAGTGTGCGTGGTGAAAATGCAGCGATCTCGGACGGCTTCAACGTCCAGGTAGTTCGCGAGGTGGATGCCTTTGCCATGGGTCTCTGCTTCCAACACGGCAATGGTCAAGAATGCGGCATGGCCCTCGTTCATGTGATAGCAACGGACAGAGTCATGACGCAGCACACGCAGCATCTCCACGCCGCCGATGCCCAACACGACTTCTTGACAAATGCGGTAGTGCTGCCCATCGCCGTAGAGATGGTCTGTCAGTCGCCTATCACGCGGATCGTTTTCGGGGAGGTCAGTATCCAAGAAGTAAACGGGCACGGTGTGTCCGCGGATGCCTCGGATCATGTAACGCCAGGCCGCTACCAAGACCCGGCGTCCTTCAATCTCGACAGCAATACGGGGCTGCATCAACCGCATGAATGCTGCCGGGTCCCAAACAACGGGAGACTCCTGTTGCCAGCCCCGGTTGTCCAAATGCTGCGCGAAATAGCCCTTGCGGTGCAGTAGGGTGATACCCACCATGGGAACGCCTGCGTCCGCAGCGGCACGCAGGGTGTCACCGGCCAATACACCAAGCCCGCCCGAATAAGTGGGCATCGACGAATCAAGTCCGACTTCCATGGAAAAATAAGCAATAATGGAACTGTTGTTTGCCATCTAGGGGATCTTCTGATATGCCAAATGCACTAGGGAGTCCGGAGCGGATTGGGAAGTGGGGTTTCCCAGCTACTCTCAGCAGCTACAAGTGTAACCCGCATGCGTAGGGGCCGTGCACCACATCCGGTAGGCGTTGTTGCTTAAACTGGGCTGTCTGAATGGTCATCCGCCTTTATCGGAGACACGAGCACCGCGACAGGAAATCTCCTCAAGAAGCGCTCCACCGCGAGCTGTCCAGGGCCCAGCTTTACGACCTCCCCGGTCAACACGTTCTGCCACAGGACCGGCGCTCCGCTCGGTAAGCGGACCCGAGAGTCCTTCACCAACGACTTCCCGAGGGGAAGTCCGCCCCGCAACGGTCGTTCGAAAATCCGGCGTGGTACGAGCGTGCAACACCAGTCTTCCTTGTGCCGTCGGGCAAAGGCAAAGACGTCAGTACTTGGCGAGGCCCGGAGCGGTGCATAAGAGCCGTGGTGAAAAAGTGCGGGCCGGTCACGCCGCAGCAGAAGGAGTCGGCTTGTGACGAACTGCTTGAGGCGGCCGTCTCGCCAATGGCTAAGCAGGCCGGAGAGCATGAGAGCGCTCGGATTGGTCAACGATGCTAGTGATGACGCAAGCCCGCCATACTCTACGGGACGTCGGTTATCTGGGTCCGTCAGGCTAAAGTCCCATACCTCCTGCCCTTGATAGATATCCGGTACCCCAGGTGCGGTGAGCTTGACCGCTAATTGCGCCAACGAGAACGCGGCGCCTACAGGCGCTATACGCTTCACGAAGCGCTCGACGTCACTGACGAAGCGGGGAGAGCGGGCGGGATCGAGAATAGCCTGCGCAAACTCCAGCAAAGCCTCCTCATAAGGAACGTTAACCTCTAGCCAACCGGTACGGTCCTTAGCCTCACGTGCAGCTTTCGTCAAGAACGCGCGAAGCCTCTGAGAGAAGGCGGGCATATCCGTTTGGTAAAGCGGCCAGGCGCCTACCAGCGTCTGGTAGATCAGCCACTCCATGTTGGCGTCCGGTGCCGGACTGCCACTCACTTCACGTTTCCATCGAGAGTTCCACCGATGCCACCGCTCGACAGCAGCGCCCCACTCAGGCGCCATCCAGGTCAGCACGGTAATGCGAGTGCGAACATCCTCGCTTCGCTTTGTGTCATGCGTCGATGTAGCATTCATGGCATAGGGCCATGAGTGGCGGCGGCCAGCTAGAAATCGATGAGTCTGTTGAGGTGAACATGCCTCAGCCTGCCCCCCCACCTCATTAAGGGAAATGAGACGGTTGTAACGGTAAAAGGCTGTGTCTTCCAAGCCCTTGGCCATGATGGAACCGGAGATCTGTTGCCACCGCATCACCAAGCCTAACCAGCTCTGGCCATACTGCGACGAAAGGCCCGGCGGATAGTCCAGCGTCAAGACGCGGTGCAACCCTTCCAGCGTCTTGGTTAACTCCATGTGCAGCGGCGCGATGCGGCTAAATACGGCATCAAGCAGGCCCTTTCCTTGGGCTGACATACCCTCAGAATCGGCATAAGTACGGTAGACTGGAAGCTCTGCCGTGACGTCTTTCAAGACCTCCGTCAGCACCGGGACAGACACCTCATGAAGACCCAAGTCCCGGCGCAGGACCTCGCCGAAGCCCTCAGAGAGCGATTCCACCTCATTCGCAAACAGTGTGGATAGGACTTCTCGTTTCTGAAAGCGTACTTCTGCCTGAAAACTTTGCCGCACGCCCGTGAATTTGGCGTACGCTCTGCCAATGTGGGCCAGCCCTGCAGGGTCTGCAAAGAGTCCGTTCACGGCGGCCAGAAAGTCGTAGCCAGTCGTTCCTTCAACGGGCCATTCCCGCGGGAGGTGCTCCCCACGCCCAAGGACCTTCTCGACAACCAGGTACGCCTTGGAGCCCACAGCATTCCTCAGTCGACGGGTATAAGCCAGTGGATCGCGCAGTCCGTCCACATGGTCCACTCGAAGACCATCCGCCGCGCCGGCAGCAACGAGACTCATGGGAAACGCATGCACTGCGGCGAATACGTCAGGGTCTTCCACACGGAGGCCCACGAGGCTATTGATATCGAAGAACCTACGGTAGTTGGGAGTCGTGGCACGCCAGTAGACCAAGCGGTAGGCTTGCGCATCCAGCAGCCTAGGCAGGGCATTATGGTCGCCGGATGCAGCCTGAGCAGCGATGCCATAAGACGCTGGGCTAATAGGCCAACGCCTATCAAAGTAAGCGACTGAGTAGGGTTCCCCCTCTTTGACGACGCTCACCTCTCTATCGGCAATAGTCTCGTCCAGCGGCTTACCCAAGACGGGCAACAACAGCTTGCCCTGCCCTCTTTCCCAGTCGATATCAAAGTACAAGGCATATCGCGAACGGCGGCCATGGAGGAGGACATCCCGCCACCAAGGGTTGTTGTCATCCGCTGCCATATGGTTTGGGACAATGTCCAATATCAACCCAAGCGCTTCTGAACGCAGGCTTGCCAAGAAGGACTGAAACTCAGCCTCCGTGCCCAACTCCGGATTCGTGCGGGTTGGGTCGAGGACGTCGTAGCCATGCGCGCTGCCCCTCACCGCCATGACAATGGGCGACGCATACACATGAGAAATACCTAAATCACGCAAGTACGGGAGAATGGCCTCGGCATCAACAAAACGGAAGCCGCGGTTGAACTGAAGGCGGTAAGTCGCAAGAGGGACCGCCTTTGGCGTGGCCTCAGTCCTCAACGGCGGCATGCCTACTAATCCTTCAGAAACACCATGCACTGATAAGGAGCGAAGCTTAACAACCGCGGCGCCCCATCAGACTCCAGCACCTCCCGGGAATCAGACAGTGACATCATGGAGTCCAATGCCTTGGACCAACGGCCTTGCGGAACCGGAACATGCACGGTCACGGGGGCCGTACCGAAGTTAAGTAGGACCAGTGCCTCCGACTCGCCGTGCCAACGACGCACGAGGAGCGCGGATGTCCCTTCAACCAGCTCCACCCGCTGGTCTTGTTTGTCAAGGTGGGAGAATGCCGGCGCATCACGGCGCAGATCAATGAGTCTACGATACCAGGTCAGCAGATCCGCATGATCGCCTACCCCGCGCAGGCCGTGGTCCAGCTTGCAGGCTTCAAAAGTGGCGGGAGACTGCGGGTCCGGCGGCTCCTCCCGCCATCCGAAGCTCGCAAACTCCTCTTTCCTGCCCCTGCGCACGGCATCTACCAATGCCGCGTCACCATGACTGATGAAGTACTGGAAAGGCGCCGTCTCACCATATTCCTCGCCCATGAAGAGAAGCGGGACGTAAGGCGCGAGAAGCAGGCCGACTGCAGCGAGCTTCAACGCCTCGAAGGGTACGAGGCTCCCAAGTCGCTCCCCCAGCAAACGGTTGCCGACCTGATCATGGTTCTGCACAAAGACCACAAAGCGCTCCGCCGGGATCTCCCCGGAGGAAGTCCCGTGCCGCCGGCGGCGGTATCGAGAGTAGTCCCCTGAATACACGAATCCTTCCCTGAACGCCTTGACCAATTGGCCCAGTGTGCCGAAGTCCTCGTAATACGATTCCCGCTCACCGGTCAATAGCGTGTGGACAGCATGATGGAAGTCGTCGTTCCACTGGGCGTCCATCCCGTACCCATGTTGACTACGATCCGTCACCAGCCGCGAGTCATTGTCAGAGCTTTCAGCGATGAGGTAAACGTCGCGGCCCGCCCTCGCTGCGGTCTCGTGCACACGGGCGCCGAGTTCCTCTATGAACGTAAAAGCAGAATGGTCGAGGATGGAGTGCACGGCATCCAGACGCAAAGCATCGATATGGCAATCAATCGTCCAGTACAGCGCACTCTGGATGAAGTAGTTGCGGACGTGGTCGCTATCCGGGCCGTCGAAGTTGAGCGCCTCCCCCCAAGGCGTCTGGTAGCGGTCGGTAAAGTAGGGCCCAAAGTCCGGAAGATAGTTCCCTTCCGGCCCAAGATGGTTGTAGACCACATCCAACATCACAGCCAGGCCTTCGCGGTGGCAAGCATTAACGAGAGAGCGCAGGCCGTCAACGCCACCGTACGTGTCCTGGGCGGCGTATGGCAGCACCCCATCGTATCCCCAGTTCCGGCCGCCCGGGAACTGGGCGACAGGCATAAGCTCGATAGCTGTCACTCCCAACTCGCGCAGATAGCCCAGATATGGGATAACGCCTTCGAACGTCCCAGCCTGACTGAAAGTGCCGACGTGCAACTCGTAGATAACATAGTGAGACAGCCCGAGGTTGCGCCAGGAAGCATCCGCCCAGGGAAAGTCGGGCGAAATGACGGCGGACGGGCCGTGGATCCCACGGGGCTGCCAGCGAGAGGCCGGATCAGCGCGCATCCTGTCGCCATCCAGCAGAAGCCGATACTCCGTTCCCACGGCGATGCCTGGCACCAGTGCCCGGTAATAGCCCCAGTCGTCCCTTGTCATGGGCGCAGTCCGAGCCGCCCTGTCGTCATCGCCGAGCAACACCACGTCGACGCTGCGGGCTCTCGGGGCCCAGACGACGAACTGGCAGCGCCCATCTTCTTCCAAGATGGCGCCAGGAACCGGAAGCGACTGCATCTTAGCCCCCGTGCTTCAAGAAAAGAACGCCGAGCGGCGGGAGCGTAAGATTCAGAGAATAGGGCCTGCCGTGCATTTCCACCGACAGCGTGTTCACCCCCCCTCCGTTTCCAACGCCGCTGCCTTGATAGACAGCTGCATCGCTGTTGAGCAATTCCCGCCAGCGTCCGGCGTAAGGCGCACCCACCTGGTAATTTGAGCGCGTGATTGGCGTGAAATTGCAGACGACAAGCACATCTTGGGTGGGATCGGCGCAAGTCCGTAAGAAGCTCAGGATGCTCCCAGGAGCATCTGATGCGTCCACCCACTGAAAGCCCGCCGAATCCGTGTCTCGCTCATGGAGGGCCGGCTCCTCCTGATAGAGACGGTTCAAGTCGCGCACCCACGCCCGAATGCCTGCGTGCCAGGGCACATCGAGCAGGTGCCAGTCCAGACTGGAATCGTGGTCCCACTCACGCCCCTGGCCAAAGTCGTCTCCCATGAACAGCAGCTTTTTCCCCGGCTGGGCGTACATGTACCCAAACAATGCACGCAAATTCGCGAACTTTTGCCATGGGTCTCCGGGCATCTTATCCAGCAATGACCGCTTACCATGCACGACCTCGTCATGGGAAAGCGGCAGGACGAAGTTCTCGTGGTACGCGTAGATCTGGCGGAAGGTCAGTTCGTTATGGTGATAGCTCCGGTGCACCGGATCGTAGGACATGTACTGAAGGGTGTCATGCATCCATCCCATGTCCCACTTGAGACCGAAGCCCAAGCCGCCCACATAGGCAGGTTTGGAGACCATGGGCCAGGCAGTGGACTCTTCCGCGTAGGTCTGCACATCCGGATGTTCCCTGTAGACCTCGGCATTAAAGCGGCGAAGGAGGTCTATGGCCTCGATGTTCTCGCGCCCACCGTACTGGTTCGGTATCCACTCGTCCTCCTTGCGGGAATAGTCCAGGTAGAGCATGGAGGCCACCCCATCTACCCGAAGGCCGTCTGCATGGAACACATTGAGCCAGTACATGGCGCTACTGATGAGGAAGCTCCGCACTTCATGCCGGCCATAGTTGAAGATGTAGCTTTTCCAGTCCGGATGAAAGCCCTGGCGTGGGTCTGCGTGCTCGTACAGGTGGGTGCCGTCGAAATAGGCAAGCCCATGAGCATCCGAAGGAAAATGCGAGGGAACCCAATCGAGGATAACCCCGATGTCGCGCTGGTGGAGGTAGTCCACTAAGTACATTAGGTCTTGGGGTGTGCCATACCGGCTGGTGGGAGCGAAGTAGCCCGTCACCTGGTAACCCCACGATCCATAAAACGGGTGCTCCATGAGGGGCATGAACTCCACATGAGTGAACCCCATTTCGCTAACGTAGTCCGCTAGCTTGGGTGCGAGCTCACGGTAACTCAGGAACCGGTTGCCGTCATCCTGCACTCTCATCCAAGACCCGGCATGCAACTCGTAGATGGCGATAGGAGCGCTAAGGTGGTTGCGCGCCCCCCTGCTCTCCATCCACTCCCGGTCGTTCCACGTGTAATCCAGGTCCCAGACAATAGACGCCGTTTTGGGCGGAGTTTCCTGATGCACCCCTACCGGGTCTGCCTTCTCCGCAATGTACGTACTATTGCGCGAGTAGATGGCATATTTATAGATGGCACCTTTCCCGATTCTGGGAATGAAGCCATCCCAGATGCCCGAGCTACCACGGGGACGCAAAGAGTGGCTGGTCTTGCTCCATCCATTGAAATCGCCCATAACGCAAACGCGCTCGGCGGATGGCGCCCAGACGGCAAAATAGGCCCCCGCCATGCCATCCGTCGTCATGAGGTGTGAGCCGAGCTTCTCGTATAGCCGGAAGTGGCTCCCCTCGTTAAAAAGGAAAAGGTCGTCCTCGGAGAGCAGCGAGACATCATGACGCACTGTTGACGTCTCAGTTGGAACGGCCGCGCTTTCGCGAATCTGCTCGCTCATTCGCATCCCTCCTTCTGAGTCGGGTCACCTCAGTTAGGGCGTCCCTGATCGAGGCCAAGCTGGTGAATTCCTCCACAGTGTAACGCGCCTTTCTCCGCCAGTTCGGGCGCTCGTCGGAGGTGCCAGGCATGTTCTGGGGATTCGGCTCAAGCCAAAGGTCCTCCAAGTTTACCAAGACGAGGTCTGCCGGACTTGCCGCCAAGCCCGCATACATAGCGCGCATCGTTGCGGCCTCGTCATCCTCGTCTGCAAGAAGCCCCTGGCGACGCAACCAATCGACCAAGGCACTCTTTGCCCCGCTACGCTCGTCGAGGGCCTCTTTCACCGCACTGTCCCCAATAAGCCCCAGCTCTTGACGCACCGTGATATCGTCCCCCCGCCAGTAGCCGTCGAATGTAACTGTGTCATGTGTGTTCACGCTTGCGACGACCCCTTGAGTAGGCCACCTGAGAGAGCGACGGCTATCGGGGGCTATCTTGAACTGGAGGACAAACATGCGCTTGAGGCCATGGCGCGCCATTGCCCTGGGCACTGTAGGAGGCACCGTCCCTAAGTCCTCTCCAACCACCCCAACACCATGCCGGTGAGACTCCAAAGCGAGAATGGCGTACGATTCCTCCTGAGAATACTTCACGTACGCGCCGTCGGTCGGTCCTGCTCCATCGGGTATCCAGTACAGTCGGTGCAGGCCCATCACGTGGTCCAGCCGCAAGAGCGACGCATACCGCATATGGTGGCGTACAGCGGCTATGAAATAGCCGTGGTCTCCGGCGCGCTCGGGATGCAGCGGATGAAAGCCCCAGTCTTGGCCGCCGGTGAAGAAATCGTCCGGAGGCGCCCCGACGGTCACGCCGTCCGCGAAGCTCCCTTGCTGGCGCCATGCGTCGAACCCGTCCGGGTGCACGCCCACGGGGAAGTCCAGGTAGAGCTTGGGATTCCCTTCCCCGTTCTTCAACGCATCTAGTTGCGATACCGACGCCATTTGTCCATATAGATGGCATCGCCAAGAATCTTCCCCATAGTCATGGGCTTGTAGGTCTCCCCGCCGCTGCTGCTCCGGCCAATGTCTCCATGGTCTGTTGCCCTGGCGCTCCCTTGCGGCCATGAATTGGGCGAATGCGTTCATGACCGGGTGCTCCGACGCGAACCGGATGATCGCCTCATTGTTATCGGGGGTCTCCGCTAGGTGCTCTAGGGCATGACGCTTCAATGTCATGACCCGCCGGTAGTCGACCTCGGGCATGTTGCGCAGTGTCTCTATCTCCAGATGCAGCTCGGGCGACTCAAGAAGTTCCGACAGCTGTCGTGAGCCATGCGCACCCGGAGCACGCGCCACATCGATGAAGAGAGGGTTCCATGCGAGGCGCGTGATGGGTGAGTATGGGCTGGGGTCGAAGGGATCGCCGAGGAAGGTAGGCAGTAGCGGCAAGGTTCCCACAGTTGACGCACCCAGGCTGGCAGCCCACCGTGCTAGCTCCGCCAATCCCACATAATCTCCAGTGCCCCAGTCATAGGCGCTGCGGAGCGCATGCAAGGGGAGAAACACGCCCCAGTCTCGCGTCGGGCCGGGGGCGCATTGACGGGGGGCCACGATGACGAGAACGGAATCATCTGCACCGGGGAGGTCCAGGGAAAAACGGTGGTAGCCAAAAGGCAGGCCTTTCGGCAGGTCTAAGCGGTACAGCAGGAATCGCTCGCCTTCCACTGCTTCTACTGATGAGGGAGACGAGGCCGAAAGATCCCAGGTGGCGGGCAGTCGTTGCCCGTCTTCCAGTGAAAGGTCGCCGCGCACTGTTCCGCCTGCCTGGCGTTCCGGCAAGCGCAGCTCAACAACTCCATCCGTGCCTTCCCAAACGACAGTCGCCGCGGGCACTGGCCGCTGCCACAGCGCAAGCCTCCGTTCGCGAAGAGCAGCTTGAACGTCTGGGGCGCCATGAACAGATGCTCCCAGCGCTGTCAGCACGGCCAGCAGAGACTCGGGCGACGTCTCCCGGCGAATTCCTTGGCCATCGCGGTATGAAACCTGGACGCCGTACAGGCGGGCAAGCGATTGAAGGCCGGGAATTTTGCTAGTCAAGCGCGTCGTTTCCAGCCGCCAAAAGGTCCAGAATGCCGCCCAGCGGCACTGCCAGCCAATCCGGGCGATTATTCAACTCGTACCCGACTTCATAAACTGCCTTGTCCAACAGGTAGGCATCCAAAAGGAGTCTAAGGTCGTCGTCATTGTCAGGGAGCAGCTTCGCGGGCGCGACCACGTCTAAGTACGATCGGAGGAAGACGACCGAAGCGGCCCCCGACCATGCATCTGCCCATGGCGCGAGCCGAGGCAAGTCCTCTGCCCGCAGCACCGTGGAGCCTTGTCCTTTTAGCGCCGCATGGGCGGCGTAGTCGAATGAGCGCACCATGCCTGCCACATCCGTGAGCGGCGAGCGCTTTAACCGACGCTCCGATATGGGCCGTGCCGGCTCTCCCTCGAAGTCCACAATTACAAAATCCCTGCCGGTATATAGCAGCTGGCCCAAGTGGTAATCGCCATGGCAACGGATGCGCTTTGCGTTCATCTTACTACGCCGCACGCCCTCGAACCGTTGCATCAGGTCTGTCTCCTGACCGAGGACTCGCCCCGCCAAGGGGCGCACATCCTCTGGCAATCGGCGCAAGCCGCTGCTCAACAGAGACAGGACTTGGGTCGCCTGGCCGCGCATCGCGGAATACACCGAGCGCTGGTAGATAGTAGAAAACGGCTCGGGGGCAAAAGCAGAGTCCACGGAGCCGGCAGCCAACGCTAGGTGCAACTCTGCCGTGCGGCGGCCAATGAGCGCGGCCATGGCCAGATATGGCCCCATGGCCTCTTCTACCGACTCTGGAATGTCCTCTGGGGAGAGGTCCAGCGGGTGGCCTGCGGGAAACGCTGGCTCCGCGCCGTCATGGCGGGTCAAGGCAGCCTCGAAATACGATCCAAGGGCATCCAGCGTGTACCTCCACGCGTCACCCTGGTTCTCTACGTACTCCGCCAAAATGGCGAGGGTGACCGGCTCCGCGTTCCTCCGTGGGCGGTATTCGATGGCGCCGGCAACGCTGGGTGTATGCGTGAACTTGGACCGCTCGGTCAGGTGCAGTCCTATCTCCAAGTCCGGGTTCCGCCCCATGCCCGGGCGCCGAAAGGCTTTGAGGATAAGCCGATGCCCCAAGATGAGCGACGTATTGCTCTGCTCGCCGGCAAGTAAAGTCACCGGGAGCTTTTCCAGCATTGGTCCCCGCAGCCGTCTAAATGCTCTTGTCCGTGATCCAAAGACCTCGCTGGTTGTTCCGTCATAACTCCGCCCGCGGTGTATGGCCTCCATCAGCGCAAGCGAGAAGCTTGGATCGAACAGTGCATCATAGAGAATGCCCTCATCGCCGCTGGCCCTGCGAATGGGTTGCACTTGCGCGATGACCGCCTGCGGAAACTGCTGCTGGATAGACTCGGCGTGGGCCCCCTCGGCAAATCCTACCGGTAGAAAATACGTCTCCGGCTCGCCCTCGTTGTATTCCACATTGAGCATCGTGAGGAAGGCGGAAGACTTGTTATAGCTGACGGGAACGGCATCGGAGACCGACACTGACTGTACGATGCGCGCTTTGGAACCGAACCACCGCCGGCTCCGCGAATACCCCAGAAGCACGCCGGCCAGCATCACTCGCGACTGTCGGTCCCAGAGCGTCTCCCATCGGCCGCGTATGTTAAGCAAGGGGATGTGGGCGTCGCCGCCTGGCCTACCCGCGCCACTGATGCCGGCCTCCTGCGGCTTGAGGTTGAACCAAAAGACTGCGTACGGGCTTAGCGTCACCGGGTATACGGCTTCCGTGATGGGCGGGAACTCATTGCCGCCAAACACCTCTACCGGCACCTTGCCCGCGTATGCGGCCATGTCTATCTGGGCAACCTGAGAGAACCGGGAGAGGTTGGCCACCACCAGGACAGATTCTTCACCGTCGGATCGGACAAAGGCGAGCACCCGGTTGTTGTCTGGGTAAAGAAATTGCAGCGACCCGCGCCCAAATACCTGAAGCTGCTTCCGTGTGCTGATAAGGCGCTTCATCCACCACAGCAGAAGCTGCGGATTGCTTTGCTGCGCCTCTATATTGACCGCTTCATAGTGATAAAGGGGGTCTATGATGACCGGCGCGAACAGCTTCTGCGGGTTTGCACGGGAGAACCCTGCGTTGCGGTCGCCGCTCCACTGCATCGGGGTCCTCACCCCAAAGCGGTCGCCCAGGTACACGTTATCACCCATCCCTATCTCGTCCCCGTAGTAGATGATGGGCGTGCCCGGAAGCGAGAACAGCAGCGCATTCATCAGTTCTATCTGACGAATGTTGTTGCCCAACAGCGGCGCCAGCCGACGGCGGATGCCCAGATTGATGCGCGCTTGCGGGTCGGCCGCGTAGACACGGTACATGTAGTCGCGCTCTTCGTCCGTCACCATCTCCAAGGTCAGCTCGTCGTGGTTACGGAGGAACATCGCCCACTGGCAGTTGGCTGGTATTTCCGGGGTCTGCCTCATGATGTCGATGATGGGGAAGCGGTCTTCCATACGCAATGCCATGAACAGCCGGGGCATCACAGGGAAGTGATAGGCCATGTGGCACTCATCCCCGTCTCCGAAATAGGCAATGGCGTCCTCAGGCCATTGATTCGCTTCTGCCAGCAACATCCGGTTGGGGTATTTGCGATCGATATACTTGCGGACCTCCTTGAGGAAGGCGTGAGTCTCGGGAAGATTCTCGCAATTGGTGCCGTTCCGCTCGAACAGATAGGGCACGGCGTCAAGACGCATGCCGTCCACGCCCATGCTCATCCAGAAGTCAAGGACGCGGAACATCGCGCGACGAACGGCCGGGTTGTCGTAATTCAGGTCAGGCTGATGGTGATAGAACCGGTGCCAGTAGTACTGGCGCGTGACGGGGTCTAACGACCAGTTAGATGTCTCGAATTCTTTGAAAATAACGCGCGCGTCTGGATAATCTTCCGGCGTGTCACGCCACACGTAAAAGTCCCGGAAGGTGGAGCCGGCCTTCGCCAGACGGGCGCGTTGGAACCACGGATGCTGATCGGAAGTGTGGTTCAAGACCATCTCGGTGATCACGCGCAGGCCACGACGATGCGCTTCATTCAGAAAGTTCTGGAAATCGCGGAGCGTGCCGTAAGACGGGTTCACGTTGGTGTAGTCTGCAATGTCGTACCCGTCATCTCGAAGGGGAGAAGGGTAAAACGGCAGTAGCCAAAGCGCCGTCACCCCAAGGTCTTGCAGATAGTCCAGCTTCTCCGTCAGCCCGCGGAGATCTCCGATGCCGTCGCCATCACTATCGTAGAAGCTGCGGACGTGCAGCTCATAGATGATGGCGTCCTTATACCAGAGCGGCTCATCCCCAATGGGAACAGACGAAGAAGAGCGAGAAGCCATGAAGACTCCTAGGCCTGAGGATCGAAGGTATGCTCGGACGGGAGCCGCGACCGCAAGCGAAAGATGTGCGCTTGGGTGATGGCGGGATCGAGCTCAACATAGTTCCGCGGACCATGCCAGAGGTAGCGATGGTCGTTCAGTAAATCGTGCACTTCGAATGGCTCATATTCAACGAGCCCCAACTGCCAAAGGACGAGATTTGTAAACCCAGACTGTTTCCAATGAGGGTCCAGGTTGACGAACACGAGGATGACATCGTCTCCAGAACGCTTGCTGTAGCAAATGATCTGGTCGTTATCGAAAACGTGGAAAACGAGCGAGCCATTGGCTTGAAGAGCAGGGTTTTCCCGACGGATGGCGTTGACCCTCGATATGAGCGCTGTGAGGTTGCCAGGTCTGTCCAGGTCCCATTGGCGTATCTCGTATTTCTCAGAGTGCAGATACTCCTCGCTCATGGGTTCACGAGGCGTCGCCTCCAACAATTCGAAGGCCGGACCGTAGATGCCGTAGTTAGCGGCCAGCGTGGCCGCGAGCACCAGCCGCGCCACGAATGCCGGGCGCCCTCCCACCTGGAGGTACTCGGTAAGAATGTCTGGCGTGTTTGGCCACAGGTTTGGGCGGAAGAACTCCCCCACATCGGTCCGCGTCAACTCGGTCAGATACTCCGTGAGCTCATGCTTGGTGTTCCGCCAAGCAAAGTAGGTGTACGACTGCGTGAAACCCAACTTGGCTAGGCGGTACATGACCTTGGGCCTGGTGAAGGCCTCGGACAGAAAGATGATGTCCGGGTACTCCCTCTTGACAGAGCCGATGAGCCACTCCCAAAAGGAAAAAGGCTTGGTATGTGGGTTGTCGACGCGAAAGAGGTGAACGCCTTGCCCTATCCAGAACAGGAAGACGTCCAGCAGCTCCTGCCAAAGCCCCTGCCAGCCCTCGCACTCGAAGTTGAGCGGATAGATGTCTTGGTACTTCTTGGGCGGGTTCTCCGCGTACTGGATCGTCCCGTCCGGTCGGTGATAGAACCACTCGGGATGCTCGCGAACGTACGGATGGTCCGGAGAACATTGGAAGGCAATATCCAAGGCAACGTCCATGCCTAGCTCTTTCGCTGCCAGGACCAAGCCTTGGAAATCCTCCAGTGTGCCCAGCTCACGATGGACTGACTTGTGCCCGCCCTCCAGCGACCCAATGGCCCACGGACTGCCCACATCGCCCGGCTCCATCGCGACTACGTTGTTCTTCCCTTTGCGGAAGGTCGCGCCAATCGGGTGGACCGGCGGCAAGTAAAGGACGTCGAACCCCATTGCGGCGATGCGCGGGAGCTGCGATTGCAGGTCCATGAAGGTGCCGTGATGGCCCGGTGGACCAAAGGAGCGAGGAAACAGCTCATACCAGCTGCTGAAGCGGGCCTTGGGAGCGTCAGCCACGACGCTCAGCTCGCGGTCGTAGGTAATGCAAGACGCTTCGTCCACGGAGGCATCCATCAAGGCCGATAAACGATGATCGTTCAACCACTCCATCAACTCGTCGGCCGTGTGCGCCAGGGACAAGGCGTCAGCGGAGGCCCGCAGGTACGCGCTATCCTCTCTGGCTAGACCGTCGGCCGAGCGCCTGACGATATCGCCGCCCATGGCGAGGTCCACGGCGATGTCCTGGCCGTCGCGAGCCTTGGCCAGCGTGTTGTGGGCCCAAGTCTGGAACCGGTCAATCTGGGCACGAACGGTGTAGAAATACCGGCCGAGCCGCTCCACGACGAAGGAAGCTGCCCAGCGGTCGTTGCCGAGGGCGGACATCGGCACCTCGGTCCAGTCCGGACATGTCTCGTGGCGGTACAGGAGTCCCACGCTGACCATGTCATGGCCATCGGTGAAGGCATCGGCCTCCACGCGAACGTGTTCGCCGAGGACGCGTTTAATAGCAAACCGGCCTGCGTCGACTTGAGGCGTAACGCCTTCGATAACCACACGGCTTGGTCGGTTGCTCAGCTGCACGCGGTTCGTTGGGCCAACATTCACGGGAGAGCATCCGATGTCATTGGGGAATGCGTCGCACTCCATTGTAGCGGCGAGACGATTTGGCGTCCCGCTTTCGCCATGGAGCGATTATCCAAAAAGACGCGCCGACTCGGTCTGATGTTCGTTCTGATCGAGGCCAAGAGGTCTGCCCGTTTGGCCGTGCGAATGTCGCCAAGCAAATGCGGGAGCGCCGTGCGGGCATACCTTGGCTAGCCACGGCGACGAATATGAGGTTAAGGAAAATGCTAATTGAAATCCAAACGAATGGCGCGCTTGGCGGGACTCGAACCCGCGACCTCATCCTCCGCTGGGATGCGCTCTATCCAGACTGAGCTACAAGCGCGCGACTATATTGTGCCCCCTTCTTCTTGAGGGGATTGAATGGTGCCGAGGGCGAGATTTGAACTCGCACGCCCATAAGGACACTGCGCCCTGAACACAGCGCGTCTGCCGTTCCGCCACCTCGGCACGATTATCCGGGCCGCCGGTTCCAAACCCCAGGGCTACGGGCCTGCCCGCTAGCCCATTCCGGCCCACACCGCACGTCCCATGTGGTGGGCGATACAGGATTTGAACCTGTGACCTCTTGCGTGTGAAGCAAGCGCTCTAACCGCTGAGCTAACCGCCCCCGCGACAGCCTATTGTCGCCCAAAACAAAGCGCAGTGTCAAAGGGCGCCAGTCCGTCACGCGGGCCGAGCTACCCGACCATTGCGGCGGCCGCGAAGCCGACCACTCTGGGACCCCATGATTGCTTGGGACCGACCGGCCGCACCGCTGGACGTCCGTTCAGTCCTGCTTGTAGCTGCACGCTAGCCCTCATCTTTGGGAGATGCTGGCGATTTGTCTACGTCGTTGGCTAATTCCGGCGGCCCCTGTTAGGGCCCGACATGTACTGCTCCTCCGCGTTGAGCACGCCATAGACGGTGCCCGGCAGACCCTGGGTGCCCCACGCCGACAACCAGGCTCCGCATCCAGCAGCAACTTCGGCGAGTGCTCGACGGTCAGGATAGGTCTGCGCGGGTGAGAGATAGCCCCGCGCGGCCTAGCAGAGGGACGTACCGTGGCACGCTCGCTGGCGCCCGCTTCGGCTGACCGGAACCGCGCAGCTACGCCTGTCGCCAAGGAGAACTCGTCAAAGTCATGCTGTGAAAGCCGAAATTCGCAGGCAGGAGCCACTCAAGGGTTGACCGGGTCTCGGTCAACTGGTTATAGTCCCCTAATACTTTTGGACTATGTTCCTTAGGTAGAACTACCGAGCCGATAGAGCTCACTTCGCGGGCGCCGAAATGGCGACCTGCGCTAACTCAGCCAACAACCGCCACGGCGATCGCCGTCGTGCGCTGCGCCAAGAAGGCGGAGGGAGGCCCCACTATGAAGGCCCGTTCCATCGTATCGGCTGTTGCTGTTGTCCTAGTTGTCCTAGTAGCGCCCATTGTGGCGCTCGTGGCCACTCCCGGGTCCGCATCCGCGGCCGCCACCGAATACTGCTATCCCGCAGGTCACAGCTTTTCGTTGCAGTATGCGGAAGACCCATCTCACCACAACTACTACACGTTTTTCGTGGTCCCGGCCGGTCTATCCGGCAACTACAGTGACTACAACTTTCTCATGCAGAATGCCGTCAATGAGGCTCATGAGATTGACGCAGGCATTGGCACTTCGTACTACTGGACTTGGTACTACATCATTCCATCATCCCTCAACGGAGACTATGAGATCGTTGAGTGGCTGAGGACTGACGAACAGTACAACCCATAC
>JBJKQC010000003.1:0-11057 GCA_046705745.1 Dehalococcoidia bacterium | reverse complement strand
CGTCTGGCACGCTGTTAGTGTTGGCAGAACGTGGGTCGTTCCATTGCTGGAGCGTGCCGGCGACACGGCGGTGCCCGTTGACTTGCCAGGGCATGGTGCGGATTTCCTACCACTCCCACTGAATTAGTCCGTTCTGAGACCTGGATGCCGGCCTCTATACTCGGCAATAAGAGATAGGTCCCTGCTCCTTGGAAGCTTAGCCAGACATCGCTCGAGAAAAGCGTCATGGCACTGCTAATAAAGATCCTTGCTTTGGCCCTGGGGCTGTTGGTCCTTGGCGCCGTGTTTTGGGGGATTGAGCACCGGTGGCCGGCGATGCGAGGCCAGAAGCTCTGGAGGCGGGAAATCGGGACCGATATCGCCTATTGGTTCTTCACGCCGGTAGTCACACAGGCCGCGACGGGCGTGGCAACCGTGCTGGCCGCGATTGTGGTGGCGAGCGCACTGGGCGGCGGGACCCGCGACGGCGGCATTGCCGCATTCGTTCACCGAAGTACGGCCGTCAAGCTTCAGCCGTTGTGGCTGCAAGGGGTCGAAGGGCTGGTGCTTTCGAACTTCGTCTTGTACTGGTGCCATCGCCTTTTCCACAGCCGCCCGGTCCTGTGGCGCTTTCATGCTATTCATCACTCTTCCCGGCAATTGGACTGGCTGTCGTCAGTGCGTGTGCATCCCGTGAACGATGCGCTGATGAAGATGGTCCAGGCGGCGGTGCTCCTTGCTGTCGGCTTCGATCTGCCCGCTTTGGCATTCGTCGTGCCGTTCTTTACGTTCTATGCCCTGCTCCTCCACGCCAATGTGGGATGGACCCTTGGACCTCTGGGCCGCTTCTTCGTAAGCCCCGCGTTCCACCGATGGCACCACACGACAGAGCAGGAAGGGCTCAACAAGAACTTCGCGGGCTTGTTCCCATGGATAGATATGCTCTTTGGTACCTTCTACATGCCCAAGGGGAGACAGCCGGAATCGTTCGGCATTTTGGGCTCGAAAGTGCCGTCCGGGCTTGTTCCCCAGCTTGTTTGGCCGTTTCGGCGGCCCAAGGCATCCGCCCCGGCATAGCTCAGCCTTTCCCAACGCTCTTGGGCACCAGTGACACGGCGGGACTCATTGACACTCGAATTCCCTCGGCGGTATGTTGCGGCCAAATTCCCCGTTTAGGCGTGGGACGTTGTTCGGAGTGCCCAAATGCCAGGCAGAGCAAAGGAGAGGAGACGCCATGGCGGAAAAGTCGCTGTCGGCGGTGAAGATTGGCCCTAACCAGACCGAAGTCCGCGAGTTCGAGCTGCCGGACATCCCAGTGGACGCCGCACTGCTGAAAGTAGAGGCGGCGGGAGTCTGCGGAAGCGATGTCGGCGGGTACGAGCGTCCGATGAAAAGTGGGCCGGTCATCATGGGCCACGAGAACGTGGGCTACCTAGTCAAGGTGGGGCGAGCGTTCGCGGACCGGTGGGATGTGAAGGAAGGCGACCTGGTGGCACTTGAGGAGTACCTGCCCTGCGGGCACTGCGAGTACTGCCGGGTTGGTGAGTACCGCCACTGCTACGCCACGGACGCGACGGCTAACCCCAATGCCATCCGCTACGGTTCCACGTCCGTCGAGGTCGCGCCGGCGCTGTGGGGCGGGTACGGCCAGTACCTGTTCGTGCCTCCGAATGGCGTCATCCACAAGGTGCCGGCGGGGCTGACCACTGAGGAAGCGGCGATGGCGCTGCCCATGGGCAACGGCATCCAGTGGGCGCTGTACGAGGGCGGTGTAGGTTACGGCAAAAGCGTGCTCATCCAAGGGCCGGGGCAGCAAGGTCTCGCATGCGTGGTCGCATCCAAGCAGGCGGGCGCCGACTGCATCATCGTCACGGGCACCAGCAAGGACGCCAAGCGGTTCGAGGTGGCGAAGGCGCTGGGCGCCGACTACGTCATCGACGTGCAGAAGGAGGACCCGCTGCCGCGCATCAAGGAGATCATGGGCAACGGGCCGGAGTCCGGCGTGGATGTCGTGGTGGACTGCACGTCTCACGCCGGGACGGCACCCACCCTGTTGTCCGTGGAGGCGACGCGCCGAAAGGGCGGCGTGATGGTGGCACAAGCGGAGACGCCGTTGTTCCCGGATTTCCCCATCGGAAAGCTCACTCGGAAGTACATGACCCTGAAGAGCGCCCGCGGTCACAGCTTCGAGGCCGTCGAATTGGCGCTGCGGCAGATTGCCTCCCACCGCTTCCCGCTGGAGCTCATGCGGACGCACACATTCGGTCTCATGGACGTGCACACGGCCATCCGCGCAGTGGCGGGTGATGGCGTCCAGGGTGCTATCCACGTTTCCGTATTGCCGTGGCGAGAATAGCCTAGGGAGGCTACCCATATGCTTTCAATCGAAGAGAACGAGAAACTCACGCGTATCGAGCCGGGCACGCCCGTGGGCGACCTGATGCGGCGCTACTGGGTGCCCTTCCTGATGTCGTCGGACCTGCCGGAGCCGGAGGGCGAGCCGGTGCGGACCACACTGCTGGGCGAATCGCTGCTGGCCTTCCGCAACACGGACGGCAAAGTGGGGCTCATTCAGCGCAACTGCCCGCACCGCTGGGCGGACCTGTTCTTTGGCCGCAACGAGGAGTGCGGGCTACGCTGCACCTACCACGGTTGGAAGTTCGACATCGACGGCAACTGCGTGGACATGCCCACGGAAACGGAGGAGAGCTCCTACAAGCACAAGATCAAGATAACGGCTTACCCGGTTATCGAGAAGGGTGGGGTGCTCTGGACGTACATGGGGCCAAAGGATTTCACCCCGGAAATGCCGGACTTCGAGTACTTCCGGGTGCCGGAGGGCCACCGGTTCGTGTCATGGAACCGCCAGGAGTGCAACTTCGCCCAGGCCATCGAGGGCGGGATTGATTCCGCTCACTCCAACTTCCTGCACTCGAGCCTGGATGCCTATCACATGACCGAGGCGTGGCGCGAGCAGGGCAAACGCACGGGCAACCTGCGGGACCTGTACCACGCGCGCGACCAGCACCCCAAGTTCTTCGCGGAGGACACGGACTACGGCGTGATGATCGGTGCCCGGCGAGACACGGGCGAAGGGCAGTACTACTGGCGTTTCAACCTCTTCCTGATGCCCTTCTACAGCATGCCGCCGTCCGGCCGCGGACAGAAGTTCTTCCACGCGTTTGTACCGCTGGACAATTACACGTGCGCCCGCTGGTCCTTTACTTGGAACCTAGAGCGGCCCATACCCCTCTCCGACGTCGAGTCGATGCGGAACGGGCAGGGAGTCCACGCTGCAGTCCTGCCGGGGCCCGACCACCAGCCCCTGCGCAATAAGGCGAACGACTACCTCATTAGCCGGGACTTTCAGAAGCGCTTCACGTTCACGGGCATCACCGGCACAGGGGAGCAGGACTTCTCGGTTCAGGAGGGCATGGGGTCCATCACGCCGCGGTTCAAGGAGCACCTGGGCACCACGGACATCGGCATCATCAAGATGCGGCGGCACCTTCTCCAGCAGGCCATTGCATTGCAGGAAGGCATCATCCCGGGCTCGGCGAAGGACGGCAGGGTCTACAGCGTCCGCGCGACGGACGTGCTACTTGGTCCTGATGCCGACTGGATGAATGATCCGAAGGTGGGAGACCTTATGCGGACGACCTGGTAGGTCCGTTTGCCGGCGGTGAGCAGCCTCTCACTCGAGGGTGAAGCTCTTACAGCACCCTTGACGCCGTGTAAGACACATGGCACGAGGGTGCTGTTTTGTGTGACATCTCCGGATGAGGCGTTAGAATGGGAAGCGTGCCTATCCTCACCTGAGGCAGGCACAGGCGAGCCTGACCCGGCAATGGCGTGAGATGAGACAGCAAAGACCAACGACACCCGCGGGCCCTCCCGTTGACATGGCCCAGGTCGAGCAACTGGTGGGCGACCTGCGGCGCCGGCTGAAGCAGGCAGGACGCCAGGACGTGGCCGCGCAGATCAGGCGGACGGTCGGCGCGGATGTGCCTTGCTATGGCGTGAAGGCCGCGGATGTGCACCGCATCGGCATGGAGTTGGTGCGGCGGTTGCGCACGGGCGGCCTGCCGCTCACGCTGGAGTTCGCCGATCCGCTGTGGAAGAGCGGCAGCCTGGAAGAGGGGCTGGTTGCAGGGCAGGCGATTGCCGCCCTGGCGCGGCTGGTGACCGGAGGCGATTTCGAGCGCGCCGATGCGTGGGCGGACTCTCTGAACAACGCGCAGACGGCGGACGCGCTGGCTACGAGCCTGGTGGCGCATTCGCTGGCGGCAAAGCCTTCCCTGGTGCAGAAGCTCCAGGAGTGGGCGAAGGCCTCCAGCCCCTGGCGCCGGCGTGCCGCGGTAGCCGCCTTTGGGCCGCTGGTGCGCGAAGGGCGCTTTCTCACGGATGCTCTCGGAGTAGCGGAGCTGCTCATGACGGACGAGCATCCCGACGTTCAGGCAGGGGTGGGCAACATGCTTATGGAGGCGAGCCGCTTGCAAGCGCCGCGGGTGGCCGAGTTTCTCCGGGAATGGAGGGACAGGGCACCCCAGTCCCTGCTGCGCATTGCAGCTACGAAGCTCCCTCCGGAAGAGCGTAAGTCGGTGCTTGGGTAGATGATTGCTTCCGGGGGCTCGTCGTCTTCTTCTCGTCAGTCCGATGGGATCCCGTTGGGCCGCCGCCTGTACAGAGGCGTTGTCTTCGCCATCATTGCCGGGCTGGCAGCGGCGGTCCTCTCCGCGGCCCCTGCTATCTTTTTACAGTCGACGTTGAGTCAGCCCCCAGCCCCGTGCAGCACCACGCAACAACAGGGCGTTCCATCGGCAGGGCAGGCGCAGACAAGTTGCGGGGACAGTACGCTGAGTCCGCCCGAATGGCTCCCGATAATCATGCTGGTCGGCGGTGCTGCAATAGGACTGGCTGGAGGCTTCGGGTATGGATTTGTCTCGCCCAAACCTGCACCGTCACGAAACTCTCGTGATGGGGAGCGTCCGTGGCTGCCGTTTTAGGTCAGCATGGCTTCACGAGATGACGCAGGGATAATGCTAAGGGCTGGGGCAGTCAGCGGCCCGCCTCCAGCCCATACCCAATGGCGCGGCGAATTCACCGGAACAGTCCCGAGTAATAGATAGTGATTAGCGGAAATTCCTGTTAGGTTAAAGGGCGCGTAGCCTAGGTGGCTTTGGCTAGGCGGTATTGCAT
This sequence comes from Dehalococcoidia bacterium, assembly GCA_046705745.1. GTDB lineage: Bacteria > Chloroflexota > Dehalococcoidia > Lucifugimonadales > Australimonadaceae > JBJKQC01. Next base: position 5,879 of record JBJKQC010000003.1, on the reverse strand, counting down.
AACCTCCGCGCTCCTTTTCACATGCCCAAATTTCACAGTCTAGAACCTCGAGTGTTGGCATGCCTCGCGCTCACCGTAGTGTCGATGGCTATATTCGCGGGCTGCGGCATTCTCAGTGACCCAGGCTATGTCGTCTACGCCGTTGGAAACCAAGGCTCTCGGGACATTGCCGTCATACAGCCCACGGGGAGCGGTCAACAAGTTGTCATCGGAGGGTCCTCGGACAACTTCGCTCCGGTCTGGTCGCCGGACAAACAGCGGATAGCATTTCTCTCCAACCGTGCCGGCAACGTGGAAATCTATGTCGCTTCAGCCGACGGCTCTGGCGTTATGCGGATTACCGATACAGCCGTAGCCGAATCGCATGTCGTTTGGTCGCCCGACGGGACTCGCCTAGCCTACGTCTCACCCGACTATCGCGGTATCCCACAAGTGTATTGGCTGCGGCTGTCGGACTTGCTGCCACACCATCTGGCATTCAACAGCGTCGGTCAAACCGACCCTGCCTGGTCGCCGGACGGCGCATGGATTGCGTTCGTGGCGTTGGACCAGCAAGGCAACGAGTTGGGGATTCAGCTCCGAAACCCCGATGGCGTTAACCAGATCCGCGTTACCGACGGGCCGGACTCATCCCCTGTCTGGTCCCCAGACGGGAAGCAGCTTGCTTTCGTGGCTTCAAACAACGGACAAGAGGAGATCTACGTAGTCAGCATCGGTCAGGACGGAGCTATCGGCCAGCCGCATCAGATCACTGATGGCCCAGGCCACAATTATGCACCGCGTTGGTCTCCGGATGGCAAGCGCATCGTGTTCCTGTCCACGAGAGACGGCAACGCCAATGTCTATACAGTGTCCAGCCGCGGCACAGACCTCCGCCAAATCACACAGAGCAACGTGAGCGAGACGGCTGCGACCTGGGGGCCGGACGGGCAGATCGTGTTCGAGTCGCCGCCGGCGGGCCATCCATCTCTGTTCATTGTGGACAAGAACGGCTCCCAACGGGCGCTGACCCCGGCTGACCAGATTGCGTCGGAGCCGGACTGGTAGGGGTGGCTGACGGATAACGGGAAGTTGCGCTTTGCGTTCTTCAGTCCACGGGGAAAGCATTTGCAGTCCGCTGCCTCTACATTAGCTGCGCAAACTCCTCGGCGCTGCACTTAGCATCGTCCAGAATCTTCTTCGGGCGCCCGCTTCCGATATCTTTCCCCAGTGGATGGGTACAAGTAGGGTGCGGCCGTGTGGATGCCGGAAAAAGGCGGAGATTCCTTCCTAACGCACCCTTGAAAAACCCAGCTTCTCCAACGCCGGGACGACTTGGCCGGGCTTCGCTAGGTTCACCCTAGGCAACTACTCGGACGTTTCCGGTCCCGACTTCAGTAGGGGCCGGCTCTCCCAAGGCGCGGAGGGCGTCGATTTAAAGCCGAATCGCGGCCTTAACATTCTCCAGGGCTTCTATGCGCGAGTCGCCTTATGCGTGGCAGCCAGGGAAGGCAGGGACCGAAGCGATGTAGATGCTGTCTTCGTTCTGCTCGATAACGACGGTGAATTGGTAATCGGCCAATGGTTTGTTTCTGAGCGGCCTCGGGGCCCCGTCGATTGGCTGGGGATCGTGGATTCGAACCACGGTTACCTGATCCAGAGTCAGGCGGCCTACCACTAGCCGAATCCCCAGCGGAGGACTCAATCCTAACAAACCAGGCACTTGCGCGGCAAATGCCTTGCGACTCACGGCAAGCCTGTAGCCGGGGGCTTGCGTGGGGCTTCCCCGGCTACTCCAGACTCCTGCCTAGGAAGTACCGGCACGACTACGCGGCCGGCAATGCGGCCACCGCGTGCCGCAGACGCTTCAGACAGCGCTCGCGGCCGAGGACGTCCATGGTCTCGAACAGCGGCGGTGCGGCGGTGCGGCCGGTGATGGCCACGCGGATGGCGCCGAAGAGCTGGCCGGTCTTGAGACCAAGGTCCTCCGCCAAAGCGCGGTAGGCGGGCTCCAATGACGCCGCAGACCAGTCGTCGATGGCCTCGGCGGTGGCCAACGCGCGCTCGAGGGCGAGACGCGTCGTGCCGGCGTCAGTGCCCTTCTGCACTAGCTGCGCCGGAACGACCGCCGGCTGCTCTTCGAAGAAGAAGGACAGCATGGGCGGGGCCTCGGACAGCCTCTTCAGCCGCTCGCGCTCCAAGGGGATGATGCGCAGCAGGTACGCCCGGTCGATGGGCTTGGCGCTCGTTGGAATCTCCTCCGACTGCTCCAACCATGGAACGATGGCCTCGGCGAGCTTCTCCGGCGGCATCTCCCGGATGTAGACCCCGTTGAACCACTCCAGCTTGTCCATGTTGAACACGGCGGGGGAGGGGACGATGCGCTCCAGGCTGAAGTGCTTGACCAGCTCATCGCGCGAGATCACATCCGTGGAGTCGTTGAGCGACCACCCGAGCAGCGCAAGGAAGTTCACCATGGCGTCCGGCAGGAAGCCGTCGGCCTTGTACTGGAGGATGGAGGTGGCGCCGTGGCGCTTGCTCAGCTTGGAGCGGTCCGGCCCGAGGATGATGGGCAGGTGGACCATGAAGGGCATGTCGAACCCGAAGGCCTTGTACAGCTCCTGGTGCCGCGGCGCGCTGGGCAGCCACTCCTCCGCGCGCATGATGTGGCTGATCTCCATAAGATGGTCGTCCACCACGTTAGCCAGGTGGTAGGTGGGGAAGCCATCGGACTTGAGCAGGACGAAATCGTCCAGCAAAGAGAGGTCGAACTCCACGTCGCCGCGCACGAGGTCATGGACGGTCTCCTTGCCTTCGGTGGGCATGGCGAATCGGATGACGGGGTTCGGGTTGGCCTTGGCGCACTCCTCGCGCTCGGCGGGCGTCAGGTAGCGGCAGCGGCGGTCGTAGCCGGGCGACCTGCCGGCCGCCTGCTGCGCCTTGCGCATGGCGTCTAGGCGCTCGGGCGTGCAGTAGCAGGGGTATGCCTTGCCCTGCTCCACGAGCCAGCCCGCGTGGTGCTGGTAGATGCCCTGGGCCTGCCGCTCAGACTGGATATACGGGCCGTAGGGGCCGTCCTTGCCAGGGCCCTCGTCCCATTCGAGGTCCAGCCACCGCAGGCCCTCCAGAATGGCTTCCAGAGCACCCGGGACGAGCCTGGCCTGGTCCGTGTCCTCGATGCGCAGGATGAACGTGCCCCCGGAGGAGCGGGCGAAGAGCCAATTGAAGAGCGCCGAGCGGATGTTGCCGATGTGTGGCTCGCCGGTGGGGCTGGGCGCGAAGCGGACGCGGACGGGCTTGGTCATGAGTGCCTCGACAAGGTGGTGGACTGAAAAAGTCTACCATCTGAGGGCGGGAGGGTCGATGCGCAGCCCCGCTTTACGATGCCGTTCCTTCCAGGCAGCTCGCCTACCACTCTGTGCTGCCGGGGGCGAAGACCTCCTCCAGCTTCATGAGGCGCGGCGTGAGGCCCTGCTCGAACGAGTACTGGGCGGCCGTCTCCATGGTCTTGCGGTTGGCCTTGAGGCCGTGCTGGACGATGGGCTGGCGCAGCGGCGCCTCCTCGACCATGCCCGTGGCGACGTAGTCCTCTGCGTACGCCAGCCGCTGCTCCTCGGCGATGCGGTTGGCCTCCTTGAACGCGTTGAACAGGCTTTCCACCACCCAAGGGTTTTGCTCGGCGATCTCCCGTTTGATGGCCTGGCCATGATTGATGGGGTAGATGCCCGTCTTGCGGAAGTAGCGCACGCCCTCGCCATGGCGGTCCGGGAACAGCGGACGGATGTCCGGATGGTGCCAGAGGTCCTCGCGGCTGCGGTCCACCAGGTTGGGGTCGGTCAGGTAGAGGAGGGTCGCCTGCAACTCGCCGGAGAGCATCATCGAGCCGATGCTCTTCTCGGCGGGGATTTGGTGGATGGTCACGCCGGGAGGAGGCGTGAAGCCGGTGGCGCCGCCGTGGCTGTGCTCCGGCGTGCGCTCCATCCAGAATTCCATGTCCTTGGGCTCAACGCCGAACTCATGCTGCAGCGCGCCGCGCGTCCAGAGGGCGGCGGTCTGCTGGTACTCCGGAACGCCCACGCGCTTGCCCTTGAGGTCGGATGGGGTCTCGATGCCTGCGTCCTTGCGGACGAGGATGCCGGTGTGGAAAAAGTTGCGAGTCGTGAAGACGGGAATGCCCAGCCAGCGGCGGTCGCCGTGGGACATAGCGATGGTCAGGGAGGAGAAGGACATTTCCGAGACGTCGAAGTCGCCGAAGCGGAGCTGGCGCCAGAAGAGCTCGGAGCCGTGGACGACGCTGGGGATGAGGTCGATGCCCTCCGGCTTGACCGTGCCGTCGAGAATCGGCCAGGTCCGTGGGTTCGATGCGATGCCGATGCTGAGTTCGAGCGCCATGTCCACCCCCGCTTTCGGATTACGTTCGCGCCGCCGCCTTTCCGTGGAGCGATGCTGTGCGGGAGTTTAGCACTGCAAGGGGAGGATTTGCCCAGCTCCAGCGCCCGCCCAACGCTGGAGTAGGCGTGTCCTGAAGACAAGGGCCTATGTATGGTACAATGTATGGCATGCACAAGACCACCTTGTACATTCCAGACGACCTCAAGGCCCGGTTGGTGCAGGCCGCCACTGAGACGGGCCGTAGCGAGGCTGACCTCATCCGCGAGGGAATCCGCCTGGCCATCGAACGCTGCCGCCCGCCGGAGCCCACCATCCCCCTTTTCGTCAGTAACGACCCAACTTTGGCCGAGCGAGCAGACGAACACCTGGCCGGGTTCGGCGAGCGATGATCCTGCTCGACACGAGTGGAGTGCTCGCAGCCGTGGACTCGAGCCAGGACCACCATCACACGGCTTCTGAGGTGCTTAGACGCTCGGGGCGACGGATCCTGTCGCCTTTTGTCCTGGCTGAGCTGGACTACCTCATCACCACGAGAATCGGCCAGAGACCTGCGCTTGGGCTATTGCGGGACGTCGCAGCAGGCGCGTATGAGCTGGCGCCGTTCGATAGCCACGACGTCGCTGCCAGCATTGCGATCCTGGAGACGTACCCAGATCTCGGACTGGGCCTGGCCGATGCCTCGCTAGTGGTCTTGGCGGCCCGTTTGGGCTGCTTCGACATCTTGACCCTGGACCACCGCCACTTCCGGGCAGTGCTTGGCCCGGCCGGCCAGCCCTTCCGCCTGCTGCCGCAGGACGGGTAAGTCGCTTAGCCGGGTCGCGGCCGCACAGTCCCAAAGCGCGCTTTACACCCCTGCAAACAGCCGCTGCCTCAGCACGCCGGCGGCCTCTTCCAGCGCCTGACGAGTCTTGCTGATGGTGATGGGAAAGCCAAAGAAGGCGTGCACCATCCCTTCATAGCGTGTGCAGGAGGTGGGGACGCCGGACTCACGAAGACGGCGGGCGTAGGCTTCGCCGCTGTCCCGCAGGGGATCGTATTCCGCGGTTATGACGTGGGCTGGCGGCAGGCCGGACAGGTCGTCGGCGAGCAGCGGCGCGGCATAGGGGTTGCGGGTATCGGCTGCGTCGCGAAGATAGTTGCGGGCGGAGTAGTCCATGGACTCGCGGTCCAAGCCGTACCCACGGCTGAAGGCGTGATAGGACTCCGAGTCGCCTTCGAAGTCCACCACTGGGTAGACCAGGAGCTGTAAGGCAAGCTTCGGAGCGCCTTCGTCCCGCGCTTTCAGAGCAGTGGTGGCGGCCAGATTACCGCCTGCGCTGGCGCCGCCTATGGCGATGCGCGCGGGGTCGACGCCCATCTCCGGCCCGTGCTCCGAAAGCCAGTTGGCGACGCCGTGGCATTCATTGAGGGCCTGGGGGAACTTGGCCTCCGGGGAAAGGCTGTAGTCCACGGATACCACGGCCACTCCGGCAAGGTTGGCAAGGTGCCTGCACGTCGCGTCTGTGGTG
>JBJKQC010000002.1:0-6810 GCA_046705745.1 Dehalococcoidia bacterium | reverse complement strand
CGTTCGCAGGTTACGTGCTGGGTGCGCTGGTTGTGGTGCTCATCGCAGCGGCGGTCATGGCCAATGGATAGGGAAGGAGACGCACGCTCCCACGGCTCCACGCTCATGGCCCCACGTCGCCCAGCGGGGACAGTCGCAGGCTGTTGGAACGAGTAGCAGAGGGAGGGCCACTACGACGCAGGCTTCTGGGCGCAACCAGCTAGCTTTAAGAGGCCGAGCAAGACTCTCCAGAAGCGTTCATTGACCGTGATGGTGCGTCGTAATGCGGACCTCTTGCTGAAGGGTAGCGACTTTAGGGCTGGCCGTGCTGTCGAATGCCGGAGGCCCTCCTTTCAGGGCTCAAACAAATCAGGGCTCAAACAAAAAAGCCTCTACCAGCACAGCAGGTAGAGGCCATTAGCCACAAGGGCTGTTTAGGGTCTTTTGGACCCTCGGCGAGCCTCATCGCCTCTTCGATTTTCCTTCATGATAACCCAGCGTCGCCAGCCATGAGCTACCGTCACTCAGCCGCGGACGGTCCACGGAAGCCATCCCTCCGGCATTGCAGGCATCCGGTCAGGCCCCTATTGCCCACTCCACCGCAGCCGCGGCGGCGACGACCGTGATGCAAGCTGGCCACTAACCGGGTGCAGCACGGTTGGCGCGGTCTACCATTACGGACCGGACTCCCACCGCCACCGCCAAGAACAACAGGACGAGCGCGACACTCACCGAACCCAATACCACGGCGGTGATGACGAAGGCCACACAGCCAACCGCAGTCGCACCGCTGGTATTGTGCCAGACCAGGCGCAGGGCGGCTCCGACGACAATGGCAATCGCCCCGGCCACGGGCAACAAAGCAATTGCAGCGCCAGCCCCGGTCGCGATGCCGATGCCACCTTTGAATCGAAGGAACAGCGGGTACCAGTGGCCGAGCACGGCACCCGCACCCGCTGCGATCGTCCATGGCAGTGACACGCCCATGAGGCTGGCTAGCAGGACGGGTAGCGCACCCTTCGCGGCGTCCATCATGAACTCCAGCAGGCCAAATCCCTTTCCGACCGTTCGGAATACGTTCATTGTCCCCGGATTTCGCGTCCCAACCTCTAGAATGTTGACTCCACGCATGTGGGCAACGAAGTAGGCAATTGGGATAGAGCCGATGAAATAACCCATTGCCGCTGAGCCGATGACAAACAAGACGTCGCTAAGGCTCATGACTTATGCATTGCAGCGGACCGTGCCGCAAGGGCGCGCCTGGTCTTGGCGATGTCCTCGGGCGCCGTTTTGGAGAGCCGGTAGTAAAAGAGTCCGGTGGGAAGGAAGAAGACCTGGAAAATGGCGAGGCCCACGGCAAACCCCACGGGTCCATAGAACCAGACGGTCGTGGAGGCGAAGACCAGACCCGTGAGAGCGTTGCCCACCGCCCTTCCGGAGTTGATACTAAGGTTCCCCAACCCAAACACGGTGCCTCGATGCTCGGGGAGGTTGACATCGTTGATGAGTGCCAGCCAGTTGGGTGAATCCACGCCCGTGAGGGCCAACGCAAACAGTCCCAGGAAGAACGCCCCGGCAACCCAAGGGTTGGTAAACGCATCTCGGAGCAGCGCCCCCAAAATCGCCCACGTGCTTCCTCCGTCAGGCACGTCAAGTCCGTGCATCGGCAGAAAAAACATGGCGAGGTAGAACGGAACCGCCCCCAAGATGCCTATTGTGCTCAACAGAGCGCGACCGCGGGGGTCCCGGCGCTGCCACATATCGCCCAAGTGTCCTCCTATGACGGAAAAGGCGCCGCCTATCTGGAACAACAGCGCCAGCAGCGTCCCCACGATGATGGCCGTCGCCAAGCCGTAGCCCTCAGCCTGCGCTTTGGCGGTAAACAAGCGCGGGAGCCACAACAGTGAGCCGTAGGCAATTTGGGACGTCAGACCTTCGGCAATAAGCCAGCGATTTGATGGCTTCGCCACCAGCCGGAGAATATCGGCAGGCTCGATGGTATAGGGGTATTCTTTCCCGGATGCCAGCGCATGGCCTAACTCGTGCTCCGCTTGTCCTCGCTGCGGCTCGTAAGCAGCCAAACACAATAGCGCGCCCACGAACCCCGACCCCGCCACCATCAGGAATGGCGTATGCCAATCTTCGGCCCCCAGCGCCCCGCCCAGAAAGATCCCAAGCCCTGTGCCAATACCTTGGGATACGCCCCACAATCCGAGCATGAGACCCCGGCGTTGGGGCGCCACCAAATCGCTGATGGCGCTAAAACCCACCGACCTGATGCCGCCCAAGCCAAGCGCCGCAATCACTTGGCTGGCTACGAACTGCACGTAGGAATGCGCGAAGCCGGTCAGAAGGAAGGCCGCGCTCCAAACCAGCGTGCCGTAGATCAACAAACGCCTGCGCGTCCCCAGGTCCGCCATGTAACCCCAGGCGACGGAAGAAAAGCCAACAATGAGAATTGTGCCGGCCGTGACGAAGCCAACGGCCGCTTCGCTGACTTTGAGCCCAGCCGCGATGACGGGATACAGGGGGGAAGGGATACCTATGGCGGCGTCGCCTAGGGCTACCAAGACCACGAAAATGCCCACGGTTAAGGCAGCGCCATCGATATGAGCGCGACGAGGGAGTTCAGGGGCCGACGGCATTTGTTGCACCCTTGCTGGACGGCGGAAAAGGGCCAGGACACTCTCGCCCAGAGCTTACTTCAGGCCCATGCCAAAAGACCCGGCAGAATTGCGTCCTGGAGACTTCGATTGTAGCCCCCCTGCAGTGGCCCTGGCACGATTTCTGTGGACACTGGAGGGATGCTCGCCATGGGACACAAGGAAGTCGGTCGCACAGCGATGCCGGGACTTGCCATCCACAAGCCACAGACAGTCCTCCAGAATGTGGAACGCTGGGAACGGTGCCCTGATACGTTCCGGTGGCGCCCCGCAACACTCGTCGAACGCTTCCTATCAGTCATGTGAAATTTGGCGACATCTGTCAGCACTCCGCCCTACCCGAACATCAGGGCGTCGACAGGAACCCATGGGACTCGCCGCTACTGGCGCTCGGCGCGACACCTCCAATTGGCAGGAAGAGCTTCACGCGCGAGGCGTTCCAGGTCCGGGAAATCGGGCCGGTCCACCAGCTCGTCAAGCGCCTGGTAAAGGACGAACTCCTCTTGGAATTCGTGGTCGTGCAACATCCCCAAGAGACGGCTGGCTTCTTCCTTTAGGTTGGCTTCCGTCCGCGAGGCCTCCAGCTTGCGCATGGCCTCGCAAAGCTCACCGTGGGCCGCGATCGCGGCCGCGACGCGCGACGCCATCGGCCCTGGCTCCAACAGCGGGAACAGGAACTCCTCGTCCACATACAAATGTCGCTTGAGGTCGCTGGTGACGTCGGCCATCCGTTCCTTCATAACGGGGAATGCTGCTTCCGACGCGCACAGATCGCGGAGGGCCTGGTCGATCCGGCGATGGACAGATGCCAACATGACACTCGGGCGTCGCTCCTCTTCCAAGCGATCAGCAAGGAATTCGATCACCCCGGCATGCTGCTGGGAGTCGGCGGCCATCCACTCTAGCAACTGCCGGAACACGCCTCCATAGAATGTCGGATGCTCGGCCGCGGCGCCCTGAAGCGCATCGGCGCCCTGGCGCTCGGCGTCTGCTAGCTGGCGGAGCCGATCGACCAGTCCAGGTGTCCGGCCAGCCACCGCGTCCCCGGGGAGCATTTCTTGCCCTTCATGGGTCAGCGACACGCCACCGAGCGTCCTGATCATGCGATCGAATAACGAGTGGTGGCTGCGCTCATCCGCCACCAACATCCCCATCAGCAAGCGCACGACCGGGTCGGGGTCATCCTGCGCTAGGCGTTGATATTCTCGTAGAGCCGGCTCCTCTTCTTTTGCATGCCTCAGGAGGAGAGCCAGTAGCCGCTCGTAAGTCGACTGGCTGGTCTCGGAAGGCACGTATTGGGGTTTGCCTTGGTCCTGTTGCATCTCGTCCTCACGCATGGTCGATGTCTCGTTAACCGCTTACCCGGAACACGTCCCTTCCGGCGATCCTAAGCCGATGCCAGAGATTCCAGCCTGGCGACCGTTTGTTCCATCCTCTGGTGAAGCCCATGCCCATCAAGCTCTGCTTCTATGGCTTTGAATTCATCGGCCATGGCAACCAGCTCAGCCTGGGAGACCACCGCCGCCGCCAACGGAAAAATGATTTCGTTTTCTCTCGCGATATGCCGTTCGAGCAATGTCGCATACGTGGACAGCGCCTTGGCCAACGCCACCCCATCACGGGCTGCCTGCGCGTGACTGATTTGTTTCATGAGCACCCTGCCAGCCTGGTGGTCGCTCGTTAAGACCCTCACCGGTCCCTGCGCTATCTGCTCCGACCGTGCCGCCATCTTTGGAAATAGCGCATCCTCCTCCTTCCGATGATGGCAGCCGTGGACGAACCCGTCTAGAAAGCTGCGCAGGAGCGTTAGCTCATCTTCGAGGGCCGCGTCGCCCGAGCTAGCCCGTGCGCTGAGCGCCCGCATGACAGCAGATGCTCGAAGAATGGTCTCGTGCTCATGCTTAAGCTCTTCGAATGGGTCCATCGTATCCTCCGTGCTCCGGTGAACCTCGCGTGGTTCATGGTGTCGTCCCTTCGGCATAAGAACCCCATGATATCCCTAGGTACAGGATCGCCGTGGCAGATGCATGACCCGTGTTGGCGCGGCGGCCCGATGTGAAGAGAGTGTGAATCGTTCGGGATGGGCCAAATCACTCTCGGGGTAGACCCAAGGAAGCGTTGCGCTTTTCACATAGCTTTCACAGTGGGCGTTGGGCACATCACGGCCACTGCCGGCCGCCTTCCCATACTGGACAGTGAGGGCGCTCTTTTGCCAGAGAGTTGGAGAAAGCAATGGGGCCAATGGCTCTGACCTATGGGCCAATGCGGAACAGGGACATGCGATGTACAAGCGTATTCTAGTACCCTTGGACGGCTCTTCCTTCTCGGCCCAAGCACTTCCCTACGCCCGGGTCATCGGTGATTCTTTTGGGTCGGAAATCGAATTGTTCCAGGCGACGGAACCGCTTGATGGTCTGGTAAGGAACTGGGCCTTTGCAGGCTACGATGCCCCAACGGCCGCTTTTCTGGGGAATGGCGTCCGACCTCCTCTTGAACAGTTCCAAGATGTCCAGAAGCACTTGCGCACGGAAGCCATGGAGGGGCTCCAACCCTATGCTGCCCGGCTGCGGGCGATCGACCTCCCTGTACACCTCGAAGTCAGGGACGGCAGGCCCGCCGAGGCTATAGCGGACGAGGCCGACAAAGAGTTGGAGACCCTCGTCATAATGGCAACTCACAGCAGGTTCGGCATCTTCCAATGGTGGCAAGGCGGTGTAGCCCACAGAGTCATGCGGCTGAGCCGCGCCCCGCTTCTGGCCATCCCCACACGGGGACAAGGGCCACTGCGGACGGTGGCCCTGATCCGCAAGCTCATCCTGCCCCTGGACGGCTCTCCCCTCGCCGAACAAGCGGTCCCACATGCCGTTGCCCTGGCCAAGGCACTGCATGCCCGATTGCAGGTGCTCCATGCGGAATCGGCTGGTGTGGCCGCGTCGAACGTGCTCGCACAAGCCCATGACTCGAGTGCCGAGCACCCCGTCCCCTTCAACGCCGAGGAGTACATTCGCACAATGGCGGAGCGTCTGCTCGCCGAAGGAGTCGAGGACGTCGACTCTGCGATCATTCGCACAGACCCGGCCGACGCTATCATCCAGGCAGCGATGACCGGACCGGATACTTTGGTAGCAATGGCCACTCATGGACGCTCAGGTATCAGCCGGCTGCTCCTTGGTAGTGTGGCTGATCACGTCGTTCAACAAGGCCCTGCCCCGGTGCTACTCATCCGCCCACAAACGACAGGAGACGCGTCCGATCAGGCGGCAGCCTGAGTCGGACATCGGTCCGTTGTAGCATGGAGAGCAGGAAGTCACAGGTGGACACCGAAAGCCGGACGCTGGAAATCGGCCTCGCCTTGCACCGCCTGGTGGATGCCCATGCGCCCTCGCCCACGCGGCGGCTCCAGGACTGGCTCATGCTCGCGCTGATGCGGCGGCCCGCCCTGCGCACCCGGGCGCTGCGGCTCGTGGACGTGCTGGCAGCCCTGCCCGAGCAAAACCGCAGCCACCGGGCCGCCAGCCTCGTTCGCGAATACCTTCGGCCCGCCGTCGCCACTCTTCCCTCGTGTCAACGCCCGCTCCTGCGCCTGGCGCTGAGCGGATATGTCCCCGATGCCGCCCTCGCACGCATGGCCGAAGGCGCCGTCCGTCTGACAGCCGGACGGTTCGTGGCTGCGCCAAGCTCCGTCGGCGTGGATGGACTAATCGCAGCGCTACAACGTCACGGCCGCTACCCCAGCCTCGACTTGCTGGGCGAGGCCGTCCTCAGCGACGAGGAGGCGGAAGAGTACAAGCAAGGGTATCTCCGGGTGTTACGGCAGCTCGGCGGGCACCCCCTGACGGGAAAGCGCACGCCCGGGGGGTCACCTGCTCTGGAGGTCTCTCTCAAGCTGTCAGCTCTCACGCCAGAGTTCAACCCGGCGGACACCGCCGGCACGGCACGGCGAGTGCGTCCGGCGCTGGAAGAGCTATTCGACGCCGCGCAGCGGGCCGGCGCAGGCGTCACAATCGATGCCGAGCAATTCATGTACCGCGACCTGACCTGGCATATTCTGCGGGAAGTCATCGGCCCCGCCGGCGCCTTGGCCCCCAGGCCCGGCCCCGGCCTTGTGGTGGCACCCTTTATTGGGGGCGCCGATCCCCCCCTGGGGAACCTAGGAACATTAGCCGCA
>JBJKQC010000001.1:0-9881 GCA_046705745.1 Dehalococcoidia bacterium | reverse complement strand
GTGCACTCAATGGTCGAGTTCGTTGACGGGTCGGTGAAGGCGCAGTTGGGCCCGCCCGATATGCGCTTGCCAATTCAGCACGCGCTGGCCTACCCAGAGCGGGTGCCCAATGATCATCTTCCTACCTACGATCCGCTGCGCTACTCCATGCTGACCTTTGAGGCCATGGACAAGGCCCGTTACCCTTGCTTCGAGATGGCACTGGAGGCGGGCGCCGCGGGCATGACCTATCCGGCGGTTCTGAGCGCGGCGGACGAAGAGTCCGTGCACTTGTTTCTCAACGGGCGTATCCGCTTTGGCGAAATCCATTCACTAACCCGGCGCGTATTGGAAAAGCATGAGCCCTGGCAGGATGATTCGGTGGAAGCGGTCTTGGCGGCTGACGACTGGGCTCGGCGGAAGATCGCCGAAGCTGCGTCCAGGCTCTAAGCTGCCCTCGATGTTGGTGGGGAAGATCGGACGAGGGAGGAATCCTCTCTCAGTGGACGCTGCTCTCCATAGCCTCTTCGGCCATCAGAGGAGAGCCTCTCTGGTGGGTACCTTATGACAACTGTCCTCGTTTTTCTTGGCGTCCTCGGCTTTCTAGTGATCGCGCACGAGCTTGGCCACTACACGGTAGCTAAGCTGACCAAGGTCAAGGTGCTGGAGTTTGGCATTGGTTATCCTCCGCGCCTCTTCGGCTTCAAACGTGGAGACACCACATACTCCGTCAACCTCCTACCGCTGGGTGGCTTCGTGCGCATGCTCGGGGAAGAAGACCCCACGCATGAGCAGAGTTTCGCCAAGCAGAGTGCGCGGACCCGCTTGGCCGTGCTCGCCGCGGGACCATTGATGAACGCCGTTCTGCCCATTCTCTTGCTCACTGCGGTTTTCATGCTGCCCCAGCAAGTTCCATCAACTGACGTGGTTGTCTTGAGCGTGGCCCCCGGCTCTCCGGCGGCACAGGCCGGAGTGCAGCCAGGTGACGTCATCCGTGCGGCGGATGGCCACCCCATCAATAACTCAAACGACCTCGTTGGCGCGGTTCAACAGCGGCTCGGCGCTGACATGACGTGGGTGATCGATAGAAGTGGACAGCAAATGACCGTGAGAATACCGGAAGTGCGGCTCGATCCTCCTGCCGGACAAGGTGCCACTGGCATCACGCTCACGGACGCTCGCGTAACGGTCACATCCGTCACGCCCGGCTCTCCGGCTGCCTTGGCCGGACTGCGCGTGGGCGATGAGTTCCTCGCGGTCGCCAATAACCGAGTCTTAAGTGCCGATGGAGCGCAAACTGCGGCTGCCTCTGCTTTAGCGAGTAATGCCGGTACCCCAGTGTCCATGACCGTCTTACGAAACGGCGCGCTGGTCAATCTCACGCTTCCAGCGGACGCTGGCGGCCTGACAGGGTACGAAGCAGTGGCAACGCCGGACCTGACGCAGTCTGAGTCCTTCTTCCACGCCGTTCCGTCGGCCTTCGGTCGCACGTGGGATATCCTCGTGAGTTTCAAGAACGGGATTCAGCAGATGATCGCGGGCGGCGCGGGTTTCGCCGTCGCCGGGCCCGTCGGCATAGCCCAGATGACGGGCGAAGTAGCCCGTGCCGGCCTGAGCCCGCTGATCCAGTGGACCGCTCTGCTCAGCATCAACTTGGCCATCGTGAATCTGTTGCCCATACCGGCGCTGGATGGTGGCCGCATAACTTTTGTATTGCTAGAATTGGCCCGTGGAGGCCGTCGTTTGGCGCCTGATAAGGAGCGGCTGGTACACCTTGTTGGGTTCGCGCTGCTGATGGCGCTTATCCTGTTCGTGAGCATCAATGACGTTCAGCGCCTCTTCAGCGGTGCCAGTATCATCGGAGGCTAGGCCGGGTGCGAAGCATGCGGGTACGCCGTGCGCTTCGCCCACTCCTCCGGCACTGCTCGGCAAAGGAGCACAAGCATGCAACGCCGTGTAACAAAGCCTGTCTACGTGGGCAACGTCAAAGTGGGCGGGGACGCTCCCATCCCCGTGCAGTCCATGACCAAAACGGACACGCGCGACGTTGCTTCCACGGTTCGGCAGATACACGAGTTGGAAGCTGTAGGTTGTGAGATCATCCGTTGCGCCGTCCCAGACATGGAGGCGGCCAAGGCCCTGGGCGATATCAAACGCCAGGTCCACATCCCGATAGTGGCTGATATCCACTTCCACTACCAGCTCGCTCTAGAGGCCTTGGAACAGGGCGTGGACTGCTTGCGTCTCAACCCTGGCAACATCAGAGACCCTGAAAAGGTGCGGCTCGTCGTGCGGGAGGCCAAGGCCCGCCAGGTTCCCATCCGTATCGGGGTGAACTTTGGTAGCCTGCCCCCCGTCGGCGCCATCGGCAAGACGCGCGGGCAACATCGCTCTCAGGACGGCGTGAACAAGTTGCTCAAAGGCTCTGCGGCGGCTGGGGAGGGCGAGGCCAGCTCCGTTGTCGACCACATGGTTGCCACCGGGCTCTGGGAAATCCAGTTGCTTGAGGACCTGGACTTCGACCTCATCAAGATATCCCTCAAGGCCTACGACATCGATACGACCGTCGAGGCCTACCGCAAGCTCGCGAAAATGGTCCCGTACCCCTTCCACCTCGGAATTACGGAAGCAGGCACGGCCTTCGGGGGCTCAATCCGCAGCGCCATCGGCCTCGGTATTCTGCTCTATGAAGGTGTCGGTGACACAATCCGCGTTTCCCTCAGCGATGACTCCGTAAAGGAAGTGGAGACTGGTTACGAGATTCTGAAGGCGCTTGGCCTGCGCCAGAAGGGCGTGCAGATGGTGGCCTGTCCCTCCTGCGGGCGGGCTGACGTGGATATACGGCGCCTGGCCAATGAGGTTGATCAGCTCCTCAAGACGCTGGATGCGCCGGTAAAAGTGGCCGTTATGGGCTGCGAGGTCAACGGCCCTGGAGAGGCTAAGGACGCTGACGTGGGCATTGCCGCGGGCAACGGACGCGCTGTCATCTTCCGAAAGGGGCAAAAGGCGAGGGTGGTGGAAGCCGCCGACATGTTGACGGCGCTCATGGAAGAGGTGCAGGCGGTGGCGGCAGGGGCTACAACAAGCGCGAATTAGACGCCTCGGAGCAGAGGCCGGCGACATCGGTGGGAGGTGTTCAATGCCATACGCAGGTCTGAACCATTTGGCGCTCGTAACGGACGATATGGATAAGACCGTGCGGTTCTATCGGGACGTGCTCGGCATGCCGGTGGTCGCTAGTATCGGAAGGCCCGGCATGCGCCACTACTTCTTCAGCATTGGCCCCGGCAGCACCATCGCCTTCTTTGAATGGCCGAACATTCAGCTTCCACCGCGTAAGGACGCCGGCGTTCGCGCCTCTGGTCGCCAGTTCGACCATGTGTCCGTCAGCATGGACTCCGAGGAATCACTAATGGAATTGCAGGCCCGGTTGCGGCGGCAAGGCCTCCCCGCCAGCGACGTGGTGGACCATGGCATGGTGCGGTCCATCTACTTCGAGGACCCGAACGGCATCTCCCTTGAGTTCTCGGTCTGGACGCGCAATCTTGACGAACAGCCGGACTTGGCTGACCCCAACCCTGTCGCCGCCATGGTGGAAGCCCGGCGCTAGCGTCGCCTGCGGATTCCGCCGCTCCCAGCGCCGTTGGCCGCTACGCGGCTGGCTTGCGGGCCTGGCGTGCTACAATTAAAACGCATGATCAAGAAATTCCTCTCTCGCCTGTTCAACCGCCCACAGACCGCAGCCCCAGACCCAGTAGCCCAGCAGCCTACGTCCGCGCCCAAACAAGCTGCCCAGTCGCAGTACACTCGCTCGGAAAGCCACGGCTCGCGCCGCCGCCCTACGCGCGGCCCTGACAGTGACGCCCGTACGAGCAATCGTGGCGGCACGGCCACGGTCGGACGAAGCCCGCGCCCTGGGCCCACGCAAGTGGAGGAGCAAGGGGGTCAAGCTCCTAGCAAGCGTCGATCGCGCCGCAAGCGTGGCGGCCGTTCCGCTACCGGATCTGATGCGCAACAGCCCGTCGTCCGGGGCATCGTTGGTCCTCAACCGCGTAACGCCCACTTCGGCAGCATGCCCGTCTCCGAGCCCGTTGCCCGTGCGCTGGCGGAAATGGGTTATGTTTCTCCTACCCCTATCCAGGAGGAAGTCATCGGGCCCATGCTCGCCGGCGAGGACCTCGTAGGGCAGGCCCAGACAGGCACAGGCAAAACGGCAGGGTTCGGCATACCGCTGGCCGAGCTGGTGGACGGTACGCAAGACCACGTACAGGCTATCGTCCTCGTCCCCACGCGAGAGTTGGCGCGCCAGGTCACCGACGAGCTGACGCGCATAGTCAAGTACCGAGGTATCAACATAGTGGCCGTGTACGGTGGTGCGCCCATCGGACGTCAGATTGCGGGGCTGACCGCAGGCGCCCACATCGTCGTTGGGACCCCTGGCCGCGTCATCGATCTCCTAGACCGTAGCGCTCTGAAGCTCGACCAAGTCGGCACTGTCGTGCTGGACGAGGCCGACCAGATGCTGGACATCGGCTTTTTGCCTGACATTCGCCGCATCTTGCGCTCGGTTCCCCGCAACCGGCAGACAGCTCTTTTCAGCGCCACTGTGCCCACCATGATCCGCCGTCTTGCTTACTCCTACCTCCGCGACCCCAAGTGGGTCCGCGTGGGTGAAGAGTCGGAGCCGGTGGAAACGGTGCGGCAGATGTACGCGGAAGTCGCGCGGCGGGACAAACTGGATGCCCTGCTGGAGCTCTTGCGCATAACCGACGACGGGGAGCAGGCGCTTATCTTCCGCCGTACCCAGGAGGACGTGGATTGGCTGGTCAAAGCGCTCAAGCGCAAAGGGCTGGCGGTGGAGGCAATCCACGGCGGGCTGCCCCAGGGCGAGCGCAACGCTGTCATGCGGGCCTTCCGTGAGAGCAAGCTCAAACTCCTGGTCTCCACCAACCTCACCTCACGTGGCATCGATGTCCCCACCGTCGCCCATGTCATCAACTACGACATCCCGGAGCAAGTGGAAGAATATGTCCATCGCATCGGGCGCACCGCGCGCATGGGCCGCGCCGGTACCGCCATCACCTTTGTTAGTGAGTGGGACTTAGAGTTCTTCGACGCCATCCGTGCGCACGTTGGCGCGGAGAACCTGGAAGAAATCAAGCTCTCGTTCTATCAGTCCCAAGACGCTGCCACCGGATAGGCCGCTACTGCCGTGTTACGGTTGCTCCTGTAAACGCCACCACAGCCTCGGCTCTGGCGGTTATGAGCTATTCAACGCCTTGATGTGCTTTGTTCCCGTCTCTCTGGTAAAGTTCCTCCATTGGCATCCCAGGGAGGTGTTGACTTATGACCACCAAGCCTCGGTACATCGAACCTACGGGCAATCAACGGGCGGGTTGGCATAAGCAGGGAGAAGGCGGCGACACTAGCTACACGCGCCGGCTGCCCACGGCATGGGAGCAGTTTCAGAAGGAAGAAGGTCTACCGGTGTTCGTCGGCATTGGAGTCCGAGACACGAGAGACCTGCCGCGCTCTGAATGGGCTCGAGTTGGTGGCAAAGGCACCTACATTCAGCTCAACGGCACCAACAACGCCACGGGTATGTTTGTTGTGGAAGTCCCGCCCTGTGGTGCGCTCAAGCCGCAGCGCCACATGTATGAGGAGCGCTACATTGTCCTGGAAGGCCGCGGCAGCACCGATGTCTGGAAAAACGGCGAAACGGCCATGACCACTTTCGAGTGGCAGCAGTGGAGCCTGTTCTCCATTCCGCTGAACGCCAATTTCCGCATCGTGAACGCCTCGTCCAGCCCGGCCCTGCTCTTGGCCGTGAACACGGCTCCACGCACCGTCAACATGTTCCAGAATCCCCGGTTCGTGTTCGAGTGCGACTTCAACTTCGACGACCGTTTTGGTGGCAACCTTGAGGACTACTGGGTCGCGAATGATGAGCTGGAGCCGCAGCCTGTCCGGGGACGCGCCATGGTCACCTCCAACCTGGTCCCGGATATCGCCAACTCTTACTTGCCATTGGACAACAACCGTGGCCCCGGCTTCCGCTGGGTGGCGCCCAACCAGGTGGGCAACACCATGCTCCAAGGCTGGATCGGCGAGTACCCCAGCGGCCGTTACGCTAAGGCCCACGCCCACTCTTCTGGCGCGGTCCTCGTCTGCGTCAAGGGCAAGGGTTATTCCATCACCTGGCCACGCAACGAAGGCGGCATGACACCATGGAAAGACGGCAAGGGCCATCTAGTGAAGATGCAGGAGTACGTGCCCGGCGGCCTCATCAGCGCTGCTCCCGGCCCGGCCAACTGGTTCCACCAGCACTTCGCCGTCGGCAAGGACCCCTTTCGCATCGTCAACTACACCGGCCCATTTCCCGGCAATCCAGAGGCCAGCCGTAATAGCGCCAACGACTTCGCACAGGAAGGTGAGTTGGTCCGCCAGCATGCGGACGTCACCGACGGAGGCAACGCCATTCCGTACCACCTGGAAGACCCTCATGTCCGCGAGTATTTCGAGCAGAAGCTCCGGGAAGAGGGCGCTGTGTCAACCATGCCGCCGGAGATATACACCGCTGCAGGGGCGGGCATGGAGGTCATGAAGGACTGATTCTTGTTCCTTCCCCCTCAGAGCGATGGAACAACCCCGGACTTGTCGAAAGGCCAGAACGGCGGCCAGGGCATTGGCCCTGCTAGACGGTGGCCTTGTCGCTCCCACAACCGAAGTCCAACGCCAGCTTGCGGCAGTAAAACCCCTCCGCCAACTTCGCCGGGGCATTGGACTCCACGCCCCGCAGGCGGAGCACAGCCCTGAAGGTCTCCTCGTCGAACCAGGTATTCGACGACTGCGATTGAAAGGTGTCCAGAATGTGCCGCACCTTTCGAGCGCACTGGGCCTCCGACAGTGGCGAGTAAACGTTCGGAGATCCGAAGTCTCCGTCGTACTTGGGTATCTCATATTCCAGGATAAGGTGGTCCCTGAATGTGTTCCAAGTCAGCTCCGAGATCGTCCGGTGGTCTTGGTGCAGGTCGTTACGGTAGTGGGTAAAGATGACGTCCGGGGTGCACTCCGCCTTCAGCTCCTCGAAGCATTCTTTGATCTGCATCGCCACGTAGGGGAAAAAGCCGTCCCTGAAGTCCTTGACCACAATAGTGTTGCTACGGGCGCCCTGGAGCAGCGTTTCGGCGCTCTTCCGCGCTTCCTGCTCCCGCGCACCGGATCCGCTGAACACTACCCAGTAAAACTCCCCCGCCAATCCCTCCTTGATCATCTTAATGACAGTTCCGCTACAGCCGATCTCGATGTCGTCACTGTGCGCTCCCAGGCACAGCACGCGCAGCGGCCTCTGGGCGTTTGCTTTCACTGGAAGGCTGAGCATGCGCTAATACCTTGTCATGTCATTTCGACCGCATGGGGAAATCTCCGATCACGCCGCAGGCAGGACCTGGCCGTGCTGCCCCATTCCGTTGACGCTGCTCATGCCGGGCCGCCAGAGCTCCCAGGGCGCTTGTCCGTTGGCATGAAGACCCTCAAGCTCCTGCTTGTCCTTGAAGGTGTCCATGCCTGCCCAGAAGCCCCTGTGCTGGTAGGCCACGAGCTCCTCCTCCTCTATCAACGACTGGAGAGGCGGCCCGACCAAGTCCTCATGCGGCCCGATGTAATCGAAAATCTTCGGCCTGAAGACGAAATATCCGCCGTTGACCCACAACCCCGACTCTCCCGCGCCTTTGATGCCTTGCACCAAGCCTCCGCTTTGGTCGATATCCACAACGTGGAAGCTCTGCCGTGGCCTCACGCAGAGCATCGTCCCGGTCTTACCGTGTTTCATGTGCTCGTCCAGGACGTATGACAGGTCGGCGTCCGTCAGACCGTCCGTGTAATTGGCCATGAAGACCTCTTCGTCTCGTACCAGATGCTCCACGGCCTTTAGCCGCTGGCCGATGCTGGTGTTCACCCCGGTATCCACAAAGGTGATCTTCCAGTCGTGGATGTCCCTGTTCAGCAACTCGATGTCCATGCCGCCATTGGACAAGACGAAATCGTTGGAGAGGAACTCTTTGTACTCGACGAAGTACCTCTTGATGACGTCGCTCTTGTAGCCCAGGCACAGGATGAAGTCCTTGAAGCCAAAGTGGGCGTAGTACTTCATCACATGCCAGAGAATGGGCCGGTAACCGATGGGCACCATCGGCTTCGGCACATCGTCCGAATACTCCCTCAGCCGCATCCCGAGCCCGCCGCAAAACAACACTACTTTCATGCGCCCACCATACTCCCTATGTGCTTTGTCGTTGCCATCTCGACCGGCGCTCTTCCGCGCAGCCGAAAGGACGGAGTCAAGATATCGCTCAGGGGCCTACAGCACTCGTCCATAATCGGATTGATGACTACTAACTACTAATAGAAGGGCCCTGAGGACATCCGCAAGGAATCACGATTTACGGGCACACGGTAACTTCGGGAATGGGCACGACAAACTTGCCGCCCCAACTCCGAATCGCGGACATCTGCCGCATGATTTCGTCCTTGAAGTTCCAGGGAAGAACGAACAGATAGTCTGGCCGCGTCTCCCATATCTTGCTCGGCTCGTGGATCGGTATGTGTGTGCCGGGCAGGAATTTCCCATGTTTGTAGGGATTTCTGTCCACGGTGTAGTCGATGAAGTCCGAACGAATGCCGCAGTAGTTCAATAGTGTATTTCCCTTGCCCGGCGCCCCGTATCCGGCCACCGTCTTGCCCTGCCGTCTCGCAGTGATGAGGAACTCTAGCAGCGCCCGCTTGGTCTCCTTCACCTGCTCGGCGAAGCAGACGTACCCCTCCAACTTGTCCAAGGCCTTGGCGTGCTCCACTGCCTTCAGGGCCGACATCCGCTCGGTCACCGGCTTGGTCGCGTCTCGTTCGTGGCGGGCATAGATGCGTATCGATCCCCCGTGGGTCGGCAGCTCTTCCACGTCAAACAGCGTCAGGCCGTGCGCCGCGAACACCTTCTCGACGGTGGTCAACGAGAAGTAAGAGAAGTGCTCATGGTAGATGGTATCGAACTGGTTTCGCTCAATCAGGCGCAGCACGTGAGGAAACTCAAGGGTGGCTACTCCCTCGGGCTTCAGGACTATGCGAATGCCTTCCACGAAATCGTTCAAGTCCGGGACCTGCGCCAGTACGTTATTGCCGATGACTAGGTCCGCCTGCTTGCCCTCACGCGCCAAATCGCTCGCGGTCTTGGCATTGAAGAACTTCACCAGCGTGGGAACATCCCTAGCAATAGCCGTCTCGGCCACGTTTGCCGCCGGCTCGATGCCCAGGCATGGCACCCCCTTCGCTACGAAATGCTGCAGGAGGTAGCCATCGTTGCTGGCCAGCTCGATCGCCAGGCTCTCGCGGCCAAGCCCCAGCCGCTCCACGATCATGTCGGTGTAGTCCTTGGCGTGCTGCACCCAGGAGTCGGCGTAGGAAGAAAAGTAAGCGTACTCTCTGAAAATGCCCTCCGGGCTCACGAACTCCTCAAGCTGCACCAGTAGGCACTTGGAGCAAATGAACACCTTAAGGGGGTAAAACGGCTCCATCTTGTTGATGTCAGCAGCAGATAAGAAGCTCTCGCACAGCGGCGACATCCCTAGGTCAACGAAGGTATGCTCGAGCACCGATCCGCAAAATCTGCATACGGGGGCATGGACGCTGTCTCGACTTTGCATTGCTGCCTCGGAGATGAGATTCCGGCCCGCACGACCTGTTGACAGTCGTTTACCGAGGGGACGGGCGAAAGCGTCGCTCGCGCCGCCTCCATGGACCGCCTGCGCAGGCGGCGGATTCCTTTAGCATTCTTGGTTTAGCTGAACACAGACGTTCCGTCACGCTATAGAACGCGTATGGCAACTAGTCCAATCAGCCCTGTTTGGCTG